>NZ_JBEPBF010000100.1:0-14197 GCF_040298985.1 Streptomyces sp. NPDC001093
CCGCGACGAGCGGCCGCAGGCGGCGTACCACCAGCGCGGCGAGCAGTGCGGCCAGCAGCAGCAGAGCGAGCAGGACCACGTTCAGGCCGAGGTCCATCAGCCCTTCGGCCAGGGCGGTCCAGCCGGCGCCGCGATGCGCGGCGAGCCACCGCAGGATGTCCCGGTCCGCCGCCGTCAGCGGAGCGAACGGCGCTGCCATGCCGCACTGCCTTTCCTGAGTCGTTCAGGTGCTGCCGGGGCTCACCACTCCCCGGGGAAGCCTCCCGGGCCCGGGTTGCACTTGTGGTTGATGGTGTCGGTCAGGCCGACGTCGGGGCGCCACTCGTCGAGGTCCCACGTGGCCTTGTTCGGCGAGTACCAGGAGACGATCAGCACGTGACAGATGTACTGGTTCTTCATCGAGCCCAGGTTGGTGTCCAGGCCGTGGTTCCGGTACTTGGCGTACAGCTCGTTCCAGCCGGCCTGCGCCGGAGCGTACCCGTTCCAGAACCGCTGCCAGTCGGTGGGCTGGACCTTCAGGGTCCACCCGTAGCCGGAGTGGTACGTCCAGGAGGCGCTGTGGATCAGGTCGCGCCACAGCCACGGGTCGGCGACGACCGGGTAGGCGATGTCGGCGGTGGTGGTGTGGTCGATCACCTGGACGAGCGAGTCGCCCTGGACCTCGTACCGGGTCGGGATGTCCTTGCCGTTCGCGTCCTTGGCCCAGGGGGCGGCGAACGCGCCGAGCGAGGTGCCGTCGGTGCCGGATATCAGCACGCTTCCGTCGTCCTGCACCGCCATGGTCGCACCGGCGGGAAGGCTCACGGGGTAGGTGTAGCGGGTCGGCGCGGTGCCGTCCCGGACGACGGTCTCCAGGCGGACGCTCTGGTCCAGCGGCTGCACCGCCAGATCGGTGGCGGGCGCGGCGTTCTGGTAGGTGATCGTCCCGTCGGAGGCGACCGCCGCGTCACCGCTCCCGCTGCCCGGCAGGCCGATGCCGATGGTGTCCCCGGGTGAGTCGGCCGGGGCGACCTGGACGGCGCCGGAGTTGTCCGCCGGTGCGGTCACCTTGATGTCGCTGCCGCTCGCCGTGAGCGTGCCGCCGTCCTTGCCCTCGGCCGGCGGGACGACGTCGGCCGGCGGTGCGACGTTGTTGACCTGCTGGGCGATCGTGTCCGCGGCGGCCGGCGGGTCGGTGGGAGTGCCGTCGGCCAGAGCCGTGCCCCCCGCGTACATCACCAGCGCCACGGCGACAGCGACTGGTCTGGACAGGGTCTTCACGCGCATGCGTTCCCCCCTTGAACTCGATGAGCGTGCCGAAGACGTGAAGGAAACGTGTGTGAATTTCACATGGTCTTCACGTCGGACAGATCATGACACAGAGGGAAGTCCTGGAGTGACACCTGGTCAAAAAGGGAGAATCAGCAGGACATTTTTTGGCCCGCCCTGCCCTACTCTGGGGGCATGGGTGAGACGGTTGACGCCAAGGCCAGGGGTGCGGTGCGCAAGGGTGTGAAGATCGCCCTCGTGGTGGTGGTGACGGCCGTCGCCGCGCTGCCGCTCGCCATGCTCGGCCTGTCCCGGCTCCCTGCCGAACGCGCCTACCAGCAGTGCGCCGAGCAGCCCGACGTCTCCAAGTGCCACGACCCCCTGACGTCCTGGCTGCCCTAGAGACGCGCGGCCGTCACGGCGCCGATGAACTCCCCCCAGGCGTCCGCCCCGACCACCAGCACATCACCAGCGGGCACCTTGCTGTCCCGGACGGGCACGAGCCCGGGGGCTCCGTCGGCGACCTCGATGCAGTCCTCCCCGCCGCTGCCTCCGCTGTAGCTGCTCTTGCGCCAGCGGGCGTTGCTCAGGTCGAACTCGCGCATCGTCTGTAGTCCTCCGCCACCGACTCGATCAGGGCCAGGGATGCCTCCGGCGACAGCGCGGCGGCCCTGATGTGATCGTAGGACGCCCGGGTCTGCTTCACCACCGCCGGTTCGTCCAGCAGGCTCCCCGAACGCACGCCTTCTGTATAGGTGGTTGGCGGCGCGTCCTCGAACTCCATGAGCTTCATCAGCTTGCCCATCTCCGGGTGTGCGCCCGCGGAGAAGGGCAGTGCCTGCACGATCACCTTGTGGTGCCGCGTCAGCGTCGCGATGTGGTCCAGTTGGTGCGCCATGACGGACGCGTCGCCGACCGGGATGCGCAGGGCCGTCTCGTGGAGGACGCCCCAATACAGCGGCCGTGTAGCGTCGTCGAGGAGGCTCGTGCGGTCCATGCGTCCCCTGACCAGCTCCTCGATGTACTCGTGGGTCGCGAACGGATTGCTCGCCCGAAACACCGCCTGCGCGTACTCTCGCGTCTGAAGGAGCCCCGGGATCACCGCCGGCGCGTACTCGCAGATCTCGGTCGCCAGCCGCTCAAGCTCGGCGACGTGCGCGAAGTACTCGGTATACGGCTGCTCCTTGATGAGCTTTCGCCAGAGCCGTTCGAAAAAGCCGTCGGTTTGCAGGGCTTCGTCGATGCGCCGGGCCACGTCCAGCTGGGGCTTGCGGATCGCCTGCTCGAACTGGCCGATGTATCCGCCGGAGACGAAGACGCGGGTGCCCAGGTCGGCCTGGGTGAGTCCCCTGTCCTCCCGGCGCCGTTTCAGCTCGGCTCCGAAGAACTCCCACGCTGCCTGGCGCGAACCGTTGGCCATGGCCAACCCCCTTGACCTGCATCGCACTTGTAGGGCGCAGACCCCTGCCGAGTCTAGACGCGGAGAGTCACTCTGGATGTGCGAAGAGTGAAACCCGGCAGGAAGGGGCAGCGAGTTGGCCGTGAAGCCACCCGTCGGCAGCCATGCAGTGGACACCCGTACCGGACGGATCGGAGTAGTGATGGGGCATGTGGGGCCGTATGTGCAGCTGAGACCCTATGGCGGGGGGCGGGAGTGGGACGTGGACCCGGCGGCCGTACGGCCGGCCACCCCCGCCGAGCGGCTCAGCGCGGCCACCGCGTACGCCAACGCCCGCAGCCGTGGCGAGGTGCCCTAGGGGCGCCCGCCGGACGATTTCCGGTATCCGAGGGTCCGGGCACCGGAGAGCTTGCGCGAGAATGGGGCCATGAGTCTGTTCCGCGACGACGGCATCGTGCTGCGCACCCAGAAGCTGGGCGAGGCGGACCGGATCATCACGCTGCTCACGCGCGGTCACGGGCGGGTACGGGCCGTGGCCCGGGGCGTGCGGCGGACCAAGTCGAAGTTCGGGGCCCGGCTGGAGCCCTTCTCCCACGTCGACGTGCAGTTCTTCGCGCGCGGGAGCGAACTGGTCGGGCGGGGGCTGCCGCTGTGCACGCAGAGTGAGACCATCGCGCCGTACGGTGGCGGGATCGTCACCGACTACGCGCGGTACACCGCCGGGACGGCCATGCTGGAGACCGCCGAGCGGTTCACCGACCACGAGGGGGAGCCGGCGGTGCAGCAGTATCTGCTGCTCGTCGGTGCCCTGCGGACCCTCGCCCGGGGCGAGCACGCGCCCCACCTCGTCCTCGACGCCTTCCTGCTCCGCTCCCTCGCCGTCAACGGGTATGCCCCGAGTTTCAGCGACTGCGCGAAGTGCGGGATGCCCGGTCCGAACCGGTTCTTCTCCGTGGCCTCCGGTGGTTCCGTCTGCGCCGACTGCCGGGTGTCCGGCAGTGTCGTACCGTCGCCGCAGACCCTGGTACTCCTCGGGGCGCTGCTTACGGGAGACTGGGAGACGGCGGACGCGTGCGAGGCGCGGCACGTCCGGGAGGGCAGCGGGCTGGTGTCCGCCTACCTGCACTGGCATCTGGAGCGCGGGCTGCGTTCGCTCAGGTATGTGGAAAAGACGTAGAGGGAGACGAGAAGCACATGGTCGTACGCGGGATCCTGGGGCGCCAGCGGCGCGAGTACCAGGCGCCGGAGCCGCACCCGTCCGGCGCCCGCGCGCCCAAGCTCCCCGGCGAGCTGGTCCCGAACCACGTGGCCATCGTCATGGACGGCAACGGGCGGTGGGCCAAGGAGCGCGGGCTGCCCAGGACCGAGGGGCACAAGGTCGGGGCCGAGCGGGTGCTGGACGTGCTCCAGGGCTCGATCGAGATCGGTGTGCGCAACATCTCGCTCTACGCCTTCTCCACCGAGAACTGGAAGCGGTCCCCCGACGAGGTCCGCTTCCTGATGAACTTCAACCGCGACTTCATCCGCAAGACGCGGGACCAGCTCGACGCGCTCGGCATCCGGGTGCGCTGGGTGGGCCGCATGCCCAGGCTGTGGAAGTCGGTCGCCAAGGAGCTGCAGGTCGCCCAGGAGCAGACCAAGGGCAACGACCTGCTCACCCTGTACTTCTGCATGAACTACGGCGGGCGGGCCGAGCTCGCCGACGCGGCGAAGGCGCTGGCCGAGGACGTCGCGGCGGGGCGGCTGGACCCGGCGAAGGTCAGCGAGAAGACCATCCAGAAGTACCTGTACTACCCCGACATGCCGGACGTG
The DNA here is from genome assembly GCF_040298985.1 of Streptomyces sp. NPDC001093. Taxonomy (NCBI): domain Bacteria; kingdom Bacillati; phylum Actinomycetota; class Actinomycetes; order Kitasatosporales; family Streptomycetaceae; genus Streptomyces; species Streptomyces sp. NPDC001093. Next base: position 4,460 of record NZ_JBEPBF010000100.1, read on the forward strand.
GACCTCTTCCTGCGGCCCAGCGGGGAGCAGCGCACCTCCAACTACCTGCTCTGGCAGAGCGCTTACGCAGAGATGGTCTTCCAGGACGTGCTGTGGCCCGACTTCGACCGCCGTGACCTGTGGCGGGCCTGCGTCGAATTCGCCTCCCGCGACCGGCGGTTCGGCGGCGCCGTCCCGAACGAGGAACTCCTCGCCATGGAGGCCGCGATGAAGGGCGACGAGTCCATCTCGTAGCCACCGGCGGTTCACACCGGTCGCCGAGGATGCGGGGTTCATGAGACGTCTCACGCCTGTCCTCGCCCTCGGCGCCCTGCTGCTCACCGCGTTACCCGCGCACGCCGCCGACGGCCCCCCGCACCGCGAGAGTTACGGCACCAAGGCGCCGTACGAGCCCGGGCAGGACCCGCGCACCTACGAGGAGCCCCCGGCCGGATACACCGCCGTCTTCACCGAGAACGTCTCCCGGCACGGCTCCCGTGCGGCGACCGGCAGCGAGGACGGCGACCTGGTCCTCGGGCTGTGGGACAAGGCGCAGGCGGAGGGCCGACTCACCGGCAGAGGTGAGGAGTTCGGGCCGACGGTGCGGGCGCTCATGGCCGCCATGGACAAGGTCGGGTACGGCAACCTCAGCGGGCGCGGCCGGCAGGAGATGCGGGACACGGCGACGCGGACGGAGCAGCGGCTGCCCACGCTGTTCACGAAGATCGCCGAGGAGGGCGAGAAGATCGACGTGGTCAGCTCCGGGCAGGGGCGGGCCGTGCACAGCGCGGGCGAGTACACCGGCGCCCTCGCCGCCGCCGACCCCGCGCTGAAGCCGCTGATCGGTCCCACCCGCACCGACAAGGACCTGCTGTACTTCCACAAGGCGGCGGGCGGTGCCGCGTACCGCGACTACCTCGCGAACGACCAGCGCCTCAAGGACACGCTGAACGCGATCACCGACCAGCCCAGGACGCGGGAGGCCGCGCGCGGTGTGCTGCGCGGGATCTTCACGGAACCGTTCGTCGACGGGATCACCGACCAGGTGGGCGCCGCGCGGGCGATCTACAACCTGTACGCCATCGCACCGGCCATGACCGAGGAGAGCCCCGACCCCGGGGGCAGGGGCTGGGGCATGGACCGCTACATCCCGCGCGCGGATGCGTCCTGGTTCGGCTACCTCTCCGACGCCGAGGACTTCTACGAGAAGGGTCCCGGGTTCTCCGACAGCGACATCACCTACGCGATGGCCGGAGTCCTCCTGGACGACTTCTTCCGGCAGGTCGAGGCCAAGCGCGCCGGCACCAGCGGCCTCGGCGCCGAACTGCGCTTCACCCACGCCGAGGAGATCATCCCGCTCGCCGCGCTGATGGGCCTGCCGGGCAGCACGGAGCCGGCGACGCCCGGGAAGCCGTACACCTACGCCGACAACCCCTGGCGGGGCGCGTCGGTGGCGCCTCTGGGCGCGAACATCCAGTGGGACGTGTACGAGAAGGACGGCCGTTACCTCGTCCGCATGCTCTACGACGAGCGGGAGACGCCGTTCAAGGCGGGGTGCAGCCCGATCGCGGAGGGCAGCGCCTTCTACGACTTCGACGAGCTGGAGCGCTGCTTCGGGCGCGGTTGATCGCCCGTACGGCGAGCGGCTGTACGATTCCGCCTCATGGTCATGGACATGGGGCGGGACGCCGGACAGGGCGTGGTCGAGCTGGCCTACCAGCCGGCCGTGGACGACTACAGGGCAGCCCTGCGGGAGCGCCGGCGGGTCAGCAAGGCGGGACGCAGGCAGCGCCGGCTGGCCGTGGCGGCACTCGTCTGCGGCGCTGTGGGCATCGCGGCCGGGCTGACCCAGGGGCATGTACCGCTGTTCCTGATGATCTGGTTCCCCGCCTTCGGGGCCCTGCTCCTGCTGTCGCCCTGGTTGCAGGCCCGCCAGCTCTTCCGTCTCGCGGAGCGCAGCGGCGCGCACCATGTGACGGTGACCGAGGCAGGGCTCACCATGACCACCCAGAACGCCTCCGCGACGGTCAACTGGGCGGCGCGGCCGCGCTACCGGGAGGACAAGGAGGTGTTCGTGCTGTTCAGCGACGACAGGAACGCGGCATGCCTCACCGTGCTGCCCAAGCGCGGCCTCGCCGGTCCCGCCGATGTGGACAGGTTGCGGGCGACCCTCGACCGCAACCTGCGGCGCGCCTAGGAAACTCAGACGTCCTGAGCCGCGCAGTCAGAACATGTACCGAAGATTTCGACCGTGTGCGCCACGTTGACGTAACCATGTTCCGCGGCGATGGCCTCGGCCCACTTCTCCACGGCCGGTCCCTCCACCTCCACCGCCTTGCCGCAGGCGCGGCAGACCAGGTGGTGGTGGTGTTCGCCGGTCGAGCAGCGGCGGTAGACGGACTCGCCGTCGGACGTGCGCAGGACGTCGACCTCGCCGGCGTCGGCGAGGGACTGGAGGGTGCGATAGACCGTGGTCAGACCGACCGAGTCGCCCTTGTGCTTGAGCATGTCGTGCAGGTCCTGCGCGCTGCGGAACTCGTCGACCTCGTTCAGGGCCGCCGCCACGGCTGCCCGCTGTCGGGTCGCGCGGCCCTTCACGGGCGGTCCAGCGGTCGTCACCGTTGTCTCCTCACGTCTCGCTTCTGCCCGGGCGGCCATTGTGCCAGCCCGGGCTGTCAGCGGTCAGACGATGATCTCCTCGCCGGCCTCTCTCGTGGCCGGAATGGTGCACTCCGCCGGATCCCCGGCGGGCTGTGCGGCGGCCGCCGCGCGGGCGCGTCGGCGGGCCAGCGGCGTGGCCAGGACCGTCAGCGCGACGAACGCGGCGATGGTCAGCAGGACGATCGTCGCGCCGGGCGGCACGTCCTGGTAGTAGGAGGTGATCGTGCCGCTGACGGTCACGGCCACCCCGATCGCGACGGCGATCACGAACGTGGCGGTGAAGCTGCGGCTGAGCTGCTGTGCCGCCGCCACCGGCACCACCATCAGCGCGGACACCAGCAGCAGGCCGACGACGCGCATGGCGACCGTGACCGTGACCGCCGCCGTGACCGCCGTGAGGAGGTTGAGCGCGCGCACCGGCAGGCCCGTGACCCTCGCGAACTCCTCGTCCTGGCTCACCGCGAACAGCTGGCGGCGCAGGCCGAGGGTGACCAGCACGACGAACGCGGCCAGCAGACAGATCGACACGACGTCCGACTGCGAGACCGTCGACAGCGAGCCGAACAGGTACGTCGTCAGGTTCGCGTTGGAGCCCGTCGGCGCGAGGTTGATCAGCATCACACCGCCGGCCATACCGCCGTAGAAGAGCATCGCGAGGGCGATGTCACCGCGTGTGCGGCCGTACCAGCGGATCAGCTCCATCACGACCGCGCCGAGGACCGAGACGGCCGTCGCCGTCCACACGGGGGAGGTGGAGAGGAGGAAGCCGAGGCCGACGCCGGTCATGGCCACATGGCCGATGCCGTCGCCCAGCAGGGCCTGGCGGCGCTGGACCAGGTAGATGCCGATCGCGGGCGCGGTGATGCCGACCAGGACGGCGGCGAGCAGCGCCCGCTGCATGAAGTCGTAGTTCAGGAAGTCCATCAGCTCAGCAGCCCCGTCCGCGGAGATTCGGAACCCGCCGGTGCGTGCGGGTGTACGTGGTCGTGGCCGGGCAGCGCGTGCTGGCCCACGGCCTGAGGGGGCGGGCCGTCATGGAGGACGCAGCCGTCCCTGAGTACGACCGCACGGTCGATCAGGGGCTCCAGGGGGCCCAGTTCGTGCAGGACGAGCAGGACCGTCGTACCGGAGTCGACCTGTTGCTTCAGCGTGCGGGCGAGCACCTCCTGGCTGGCCAGGTCGACGCCGGCCATCGGCTCGTCCATGATCAGCAGTTCGGGCTCGGCGACGAGGGCGCGGGCGATCAGGACGCGCTGGTGCTGACCGCCGGAGAGGGCGTTCACCGAGTCCTTGGCGCGGTCGGCCATCCCGACCAGCTCCAGGGCCCGGTGCACGGCTTCCCGGTCGGTCCGGCGGAAGACGCCGAAGCGGGTGCGGGACAGGCGCCCGGACGACACGATCTCGGTCACCGTCGCGGGTACGCCGCCCGCGGCCGTCGTCCGCTGCGGTACGTAGCCCACGCGCGCCCAGTCGCGGAAGTCGCGGCGCGGGGTGCCGAACAGCTCGACCGCGCCGCCGCTGACCGGGACCTGGCCGATGATCGTGCGGATCGCCGTGGACTTGCCGGAGCCGTTGGCGCCGAGCAGCGCGACGACCTCGCCGCGGCGGACCGTGAGGTCGATGCCCCGGAGCACGGGGCGGGCGCCGAGTTCGGCGCTGACCCCGCGCAGGGATATGACGGGTTCGCTGGTCATCTCGTGTCGCCTCACTTCGAGCCGAGGGCCTGCTGGAGCGCCTTGAGGTTGGCCTCCTGGACGGAGAAGTAGTCCTTGCCGCGGGACTTGGCGGTGATGCCCTCGATCGGGTCCAGCACGTCGGTCTTCAGGCCCGCGTCGCGCGCGATGGTCTTCGCCGTCCTGTCGCTGACGAGCGTCTCGTAGAAGACGGTGGAGACGCCGTCGGCCCTGGCCATCGTCTCCAGGTCCTTCACTCGTGCGGCGCTGGGCTCGGACTCGGGGTCCAGGCCGTTGATGGCCTCCTCGGTCAGGCCGTAGCGCTCGGCGAGGTAGCCGAAGGCGGCGTGCGTGGTGATGAAGACCTTGGTCCTCGTGTGCGCGAGGCCGGTCCTGAACTGCCGGTCCAGGTCGGTCAGCTGCTTGACCAGGGCCGTGGTGTTCTTCCGGTAGTCGGCGGCGTGCTTGGGGTCGGCCTTCTCGAAGGCCTTGCCGACGCCCTCGGCGACCTGGGCGTAGCGCACCGGGTCGAGCCAGATGTGCGGGTCCTTGGCACCGGCCTCCTCGCCCTGGTGGGTGTCGTGCGCGGCGGCGTGGCCGCCGACCTCGTTGCCGTGCTCCTCCAGCGTGGTCAGGGAGGCCGCGTCGATCTTCGTCCCGACCGGGGACTGGGCCACCGCGTCGTCGACGGAGGGCTGGAGGTTCTTCAGGTACAGGACCGCGTCGGAGTCCTGGAGCGAGGCGATCTGCTTGGGGCTGATCTCCAGGTCGTGCGGCTCCTGGCCGGGGGAGGTGAGACTGGTGACGTGGACGTGGTCCCCGCCGATCCGGTCGGCGAGGAACGCCATGGGGTAGAAGGACGCGACGACGTCGAACCTGCCGGTGTTCGCCGCCTCCGCCCTGTCGCCGGAGCAGGCCGTGAGGGTGCCGAGGCCGAGGGCGGTCACTGCGGTGATCGCGGCGGCGGGTATGAGGCGTCGTCGTACGTTCATGACAGTCATTTTCAACAAATATGGAAACCGTTGTCAATAAACGCGGGTAAGGGCCCGGTGGGAGCCCGCGGGGAGGGCTTGGAGAGGGCTTGGGGAGGGGGGCCGATTTGGTCCGGGGGGAGCCTGCGCCGGTAACCTGAATCATTCGCTGGAAGCATCTCGCTTCAACGCCCGTCGTCGTAATGAAGAGAGCACCGTGGCCGCCGACAAGATCGACACCATCGTCAGCCTGAGCAAGCGCCGTGGCTTCGTTTTCCCGTGCAGTGAGATCTACGGCGGACAGCGTGCCGCCTGGGACTACGGACCGCTGGGTGTCGAGCTCAAGGAGAACATCAAGCGCCAGTGGTGGCGCTACATGGTGACGTCGCGCGAGGACGTCGTCGGTATCGACTCGTCCGTCATCCTGGCCTCCGAGGTCTGGGTCGCCTCCGGTCACGTCGCCACCTTCACGGATCCGCTGACCGAGTGCACCGCGTGTCACAAGCGGTTCCGCGCCGACCACCTGGAAGAGGCGTACGAGGAGAAGAAGGGCCACGCCCCGGCGAACGGCCTGGCCGACATCAACTGCCCGAACTGCGGCAACAAGGGCCAGTTCACCGAGCCCAAGCAGTTCTCCGGCCTGCTGTCGACGCACCTCGGCCCGACCCAGGACAGCGGCTCGGTCGCGTACCTCCGTCCCGAGACCGCCCAGGGCATCTTCACCAACTTCGCCCAGGTGCAGACCACCTCGCGCCGCAAGCCGCCGTTCGGCATCGCCCAGATGGGCAAGTCGTTCCGCAACGAGATCACGCCGGGCAACTTCATCTTCCGCACCCGCGAGTTCGAGCAGATGGAGATGGAGTTCTTCGTCAAGCCGGGCGAGGACGAGACGTGGCACGAGTACTGGATGGAGCAGCGCTGGAACTGGTACACCGGCCTGGGCCTGCGCACTGAGAACATGCGCTGGTACGAGCACCCGAAGGAGAAGCTCTCCCACTACTCCAAGCGCACCGCCGACATCGAGTACCGCTTCCAGTTCGGCGGCAGCGAGTGGGGCGAGCTGGAGGGCGTCGCCAACCGGACGGACTACGACCTGGGTGCGCACTCGAAGGCCTCGGGTCAGGACCTGTCGTACTTCGACCAGGAGGCCGGCGAGCGCTGGACGCCGTACGTCATCGAGCCCGCGGCGGGTGTCGGCCGGACCATGCTGGCCTTCCTGCTCGACGCCTATGTCGAGGACGAGGCGCCGAACGCCAAGGGCAAGATGGAGAAGCGGACCGTGCTCCGCCTCGACCACCGCCTCGCCCCGGTGAAGGTGGCGGTTCTGCCGCTGTCCCGCAACCCCGAGCTGTCGCCCAAGGCCAAGGGTCTCGCCCAGGCGCTGCGCCGGCACTGGAACATCGAGTTCGACGACGCCGGCGCCATCGGCCGCCGTTACCGGCGCCAGGACGAGATCGGTACGCCGTACTGCGTGACCGTCGACTTCGACACGCTCGAGGACAACGCGGTTACGGTGCGTGAGCGCGACTCGATGAAGCAGGAGCGTGTGTCGCTGGACCAGATCGAGGGGTACCTGGCCCAGCGTCTCCTCGGCTGCTGAGGCCCGCGGCGCTTCAGCCGTTCCGCCCACCCACCCGCCCGAGACCATCGGCCGGGTGGGTGGGCCTTTTGGTGTTCAGGCCCCCCGCCTTCACGCCCTGGCCCCCGCCACAGCTGCACCGTCCATGTAGTCGCGGACCCGCGTGAGCAGTCCGTCCCGGACGTGGAGGACCAGAAGGCCGGGGACGCTGAAGGAGGTGCCGCCGACCGCTCCCAGCACCACGTGCTCGGCGATGAGCACGCCCGGATCGGCGGTCTCGTAGGCCGCGATCCTCTCTATCTTCTCCACCCGCGCCGGGCCGGCGCCCCACGCCGCCCGGTACCCCGCCCGCACCGCCTCGCGCCCCTCGAAGCGCGGGGGGAAGCCGGGGGAAGTGAACGGGAACTCGTGCACCGCGTCCACGGCGTACAGGTCGGCGAGATCGTCCGCGGACTTGTCGAGCATGGCCTGGTAGTAGCGGGCCAGCACCTCGCGGGGCGTGCGGGCGGCGCGTGGCCGAAGGTCCGGCACGGGAATCACTCCATTCGCTCAACAGCTGTTGAGTCAATCACGGTAGGGGCCCGCCGCCCGTTCGGTCAACGGCTGTAGAGTGAACTCGTGTCCGCACCCCACCAGACCCGCGCCGACCGCCGCCGGGCCACCGAGGCGCGCATCCTCGACCGCGCCCGGGAGCTGTTCGCCGAGAAGGGGTTCGACCGCACCACGATCCGCGCCGTGGCGACCGCGGCGGGCGTCGACCCGGCGCTGGTCATGCAGTACTTCGGCTCGAAGCGCGAGCTGTTCACCCGGGCCGTGCAGACGGTCCCCGCGCTGCCGGCGGCCACCGACGCCGACGCGCTCGTCGATCAGCTGATGGCCACGCTCGGCCTCAAACTCGGCGGTCTTCCCGAGGGCGCGCTGGCGATGCTGCGCTCCATGCTCACCGACCCGGCCGCCGCCGAGCACGCCCGCGAGACCCTGGGCCGGCAGATCGACGGCGTCGGCGGCGCGCTGCCCGGGGCGGAGGACCGCGAGCTGCGCGCCGCACTGCTCGTCACCACCTTGCTGGGCGTCACGATCGGCCACCAGCTCCTCGGCCTGGCCCCGCTGCGTGACGCTCCCGTCGACCGTGTCGCCGCCCTGCTCCGACCGGCGATCAAGGCGCTGGCGGAACCTGCGGGCTGAACGGCCGGTGTCGCGGCCGTTGTCGGCGTACTTCTTGATGACCAGCTGATGTCGTGAGCATGACAATACCATCTCTCGAATGACAAAGTTGGAGTGACAGATATTGAAATCTGTCAGCTGTCATGCAACAGTGGGGCCATGACGATGCGAACCCGAACCCTCGGAACCACCGGCCCCCAGACCTCCGCTCTCGGCCTCGGCTGCATGGGCATGTCCGCGCTCTACGGCGACGCCGACCGCGCGGAGTCCGTCGCGACCGTCCACGCCGCCCTGGAAGCGGGCGTCACCCTGCTGGACACCGGCGACTTCTACGCCATGGGGCACAACGAGATGCTGATCGGCGAGGCCCTGCGCACCGCCCCGGCCGCCCTCCGCGAGCAGGCGCTGACCAGCGTGAAGTTCGGCGCCCTGCGCGACCCGGACGGCAACTGGAGCGGCTACGACGGCCGCCCCGCCGCCGTGAAGAACTTCGCCGCGTACTCCCTGCAGCGCCTCGGCGTCGACCACATCGACGTCTACCGGATCGCCCGCCTCGACCCGGCCGTGCCGATCGAGGAGACCGTCGGCGCCATCGCCGAACTGATCGAGAAGGGGTACGTCCGGCACGTCGGCCTGAGCGAGGTCGGCGCCGAGACCGTCCGCCGGGCCGCCGCCACCGCCCCGATCGCCGACCTGCAGATCGAGTACTCGCTGATCAGCCGGGGCATCGAGCGGGACATCCTGCCCACCACCCGCGAACTGGGCATCGGCATCACGGCGTACGGCGTGCTCTCCCGCGGCCTGATCTCCGGCCACTTCTCCCGCGACCGGCAGCTGGCCGCGAACGACTTCCGCGCCCACTCGCCCCGCTTCCAGGGCGAGAACCTCCAGCACAACCTGAACCTGGTCGAGGCGCTGCGCAAGATCGCCGAGCAGAAGGGCGTCACGGTCGCGCAGATCGCCATCGCCTGGGTGCTCTCCCGCGGCGAGGACATCGTGCCGCTGGTCGGCGCCCGCACCCGCGCGCGGCTGGGCGAGTCGCTGGGCGCGCTGGACGTCACCCTGGAGGCGGCCGACCTGGCGGCGATCGAGGAGGCCGTGCCGGCGGACGCGGCGGCCGGCGACCGCTACCCGACCGCGCAGATGGCACACCTCGACAGCGAGCGCTGACCGTGGCGCCGGGTACGGTCTAGGGCATGGCACCGCCCACCGAGACCCTGACCGCCGAGCGCATCCTCGAAGCGACCGAGGAGGTGCTGCGCCGCCACGGCCCGGCCAAGGCCACCGTGGTCGACGTGGCCCGCGCGCTCGGCGTCAGCCACGGCAGCGTCTACCGGCACTTCCGCACCAAGGCGGCACTGCGCGAGGCCGTCACCAAGCGCTGGCTGGACCGGACGTCGGAGAAACTGGCCGTCATCGTCACCATGGACGCCACTCCCGAGGAGCGGCTGCGGGCCTGGCTCGCGGCGCTGTTCGAGGCCAAGCGGCACAAGGCGGGCGACGACCCCGAACTCTTCGCCACCTACACGGTGCTGACCGGCGAGAGCGGCACGGCGGTCGGCGAGCACCTCGCCGACCTGACCGCACAGCTGACCCGGATCATCGCGGACGGGGCCGGGGGGGGGGCCGGTGGGGGGACCCACCCCGCCGCCCCGGCCCCAGCCCACATACCGGCCCCCCGCCCGATGAACGACCCCAGCAGCGCCCCCGC
>NZ_JBEPBF010000100.1:14207-38225 GCF_040298985.1 Streptomyces sp. NPDC001093
CTTGTGCGGCTGGGGGGTGGTCGTCCCCCCCGCCCAGGTCCCCGCCTCGTTCACCGGTTTCTGGGGGGCGGGGGGGGGGTGGGCCCCTTGGGGGGACCCCCCCCGGCCCGCCGCGGCCCGAGCCGTCTTCCAGGCCACCGGCCGTTTCCACGACCCCTGCTACGCCCGGGAGTGGACGGTTCCCGGAGTCGACGAGGAGTTCACGGCCGTCGTGGACCTGCTGATACGGGGTCTCAGCTCACCGTCACGGTGACCGGCGAGGAGTGGAAGGTGCCGGACCTGGTCGCCACCCGCACCTGATGGGTGCCCTTGGTGGTGAAGGTGCGCTTGATCGCGTAGGTGCCGTTCCTGTTGACGACCCCGGTGTACTTGAGCGTGCTCCACGTGCCGTTGCGCATGTGCTGCAGCACCAGCGTGGAACCGGCCCTGACGCCTCTGACCCGACCGGTGAACACCACGGTGTTCCCGACCTTGACCGCCTTGCGGTTGGCCGCGACGGTGATCGCGCCCATCGCGGTCGGCGTCCGCGACGGTCTCATGCTCGGCCTGGTGGTCGGCATGCCGGTGCGGGTCATCGAGGGCCTGGTGGTCGGCATGCCGGTGCGGGTCGTCGACGGCCTCGTGGTCGGCACGCCGCTACGCGTGATCGAGGGCCTGGCGGTCGGCAGGCCGCTGCGGGTCGTCGTGGGGGTGGGGGTGGGGGTCTGCGTGCTGGTCGCGGCGAAGGCTCCGGTCGTACCGCCGGAGAACAGCGCCACGGAGAGAACCCCGGCGCCCAGCGCGCGGCCGTAGCGGTGATGGCGGAGTACGGAGGTCATGTTCATCTCCTGTCGCTCGATCGGACGTCTCCCAGGCTGACCCGACTTCGCTCCGTCGGCCACTCGAGACGGTGCGTAACCATCGATCCGATCAAGCAAGTGCGCAGGTCAGCGCGGTGGTCCGGGTTCTTTTCCGGACCCCCGCGCTCAACGGGAGGGCTGCCGGTCCGCCGCCGGATCGACCGTCGCCTGATGGGCCTCGGCCAGGTGCTCCTCCGCCTTGAGCCACGGCAGGAACTGGGCGCCTCTGCGCCAGCCGCACGTGTCGCACCTGATCGTGCGCTGCACCCCCGTGCGCTGTACGCGAACGACGTGCTCCCGGCCGTGCCGGTCCCAGCGGCTGACCTTGCTCGTGCTGTTGCCCTGCGGCATGACGCCTCACGCCTCCTCGAGTCCTGTGGCACACCCCGCCGGGACAGGAGTGTGCAGCAAGACGAACATCAACAGGGGGAGCTTCACATGGAGTTGTCCAAGCCGTGGCCGGAGCCGTCCCGGCCCGGCCCTGTTCAGCCGACCTCGCGCGGCAGCCGCAGGCTGAGCAACCCGGTCAGCACGACCCCGGCCAACTGCACCAGCAGCGTGGTGACCAGCGCGTCCCGCATGCCCATGCGCGGCACGAGGGTGAGGAACAGGGTGCCGAGCGTGGCCACGCCGAGGGCGAGCGCGGACTGCTGGGTGGTGGCCATCACACCGCTGCCGACACCGGCCCGGGCGGGCGGCACCTCGGACATCACGATCCGGAAGAGATTGGGCAGTTGGAGCGCCTGCCCGGCACCGGCCACAGCGGCGCCCGGCAGCAGCGAGCCGAAGTCCAGGTGCGGCCAGTCCCGCCAGGCGGCCAGCACGAGCAGCAGCACGCCCACGCCCTGGACCACCGAGCCGGCGGTGACGACCCGGGTGCCGTGACGGGCCGTCAGCCGGGGCCCGGCGAGGGAGGTGAACAGGAACACCACGGCCATCGGCGCGAGCGCGAGCCCGGCCGCCACCGGACCGAGCCCGGCGCCCTTCTGCAGGGCCAGCGCGATGACGAACATGAACCCGCTGAAGCCGATGGAGAACGGCAGGATCAGGATCAGACCGCGCCGCAGCGAGGCCAGTGCCAGCAGGCTCGGCGGCACCAGCGGGGTCCGCCCCGCCCGGTCGGCCCGCCGCTCCACGGCCCAGAAGGCCCCGGCGGCGAACGGGAACGCGGCCAGCGACAGCCACGTCCACAACGGCCAGCCCGCGGCCCGGCCCTCGGTGAGCGGGGCGAGCAGGGTCAGCAGGGACGCCGCGAGCAGGAGCGTGCCGGGCCCGTCGACGGGCTCGGGGTGCTGCGACCGGGTCTCGGGCACGACCCGCACGGCGAGCAGCAGGCCGAGGGCGACCACGGGCACGTTGACGAGGAACACCGAGCGCCAGCCGGTCCCGGCGACATCGGCGGAGACGAGCACGCCGCCGAGTATCTGCCCGGCGACCATGGACAGTCCGGCGGTCGCGCCGTACAGGCTCATGGCCCTGGCGCGGCGCGCGCCGCTGGTGGTGGCCTGGATGGTGGCGAGCACCTGCGGCAGCATCGCGGCGGCCGAGGCGCCCTGCGCGACCCGCGCCGCGACCAGGCTCCATGCGTCCGGCGCCAGTCCGCAGGCCAGCGAGGTCAGTCCGAACGCGGCCATGCCGCCGAGGAACAGCCGGCGCCGCCCGAACAAGTCCCCGAGCCGCCCGCCGAGCACCAGCAGCACGGCGTACGCGACGCCGTACCCGGCCACCACCAGCTCCAGCACGGCCTCGCTCGCGGCGAGGTCGGTGCCGATGGTCGGCAGGGCGACGTTGACGATGAAGAAATCGACGAGCGGCAGCGCCGCGGCCAGCAGTACGGTGAACAGCCCGGGCCCGCCGAGTGCGGGCGGTGCGGCCGTCGTTCGGACGGCCGGGGTGATGACGGTCTCACTCATGACCCCGAGCCTGCGGCCCGGCCGAGACGGGTACCAGAGTGTCTTCATCCTGGTAGAAGAACTACCTGGCAACAGGATCACGGGCGCGGCACCCTGGAGGCATGACGATGACGGCCCAGGAGACCACGGCGCGCCCGGCCGGCGGCGCGGACATCCGGCGGCACGAGCTGGCCGCGTTCCTGCGCAGCCGCCGCGAGCGCATCACCCCCGAGCAGGTCGGCCTGCCGCGCGGGGCCCGGCGGCGTACGCCCGGCCTGCGCCGGGAGGAGGTCGCCCAGCTCTCCGCGGTCGGGGTGACCTGGTACACCTGGCTCGAGCAGGCCCGCAACATCCAGGTCTCCGTCCAGGTCCTCGACGCCCTGGCCCGCACCCTGATGCTGGACGCCAGCGAACGCGCCCACCTCTTCCAGCTGGCCGGCGCCACCGATCCGACGCCCGCCGCGAGCTGCCCGAGCGTCACCCCGGCCCTGCGCGAGATGCTGCGCCGGCTGGAGCCGGTCCCGGCCTGCGTCCAGAACAGCCGGTACGACATCCTGGCCTACAACCTCACCTACGGCCGCCTCCTCGGCGACCTGGACGCGATACCCGCGGAGGACCGCAACTGCATCCTCCTCACGTACACGAACAAGGACTGGCGGTCGTCGGTCGTCCACCTGGAGCAGACCCAGCGCCTGATGGCCGCCCGCCTGCGCGCGTCCATGGCCGGCCATCTCGGCGAGCCGGCCTGGAAGATGCTGCTGAAGCGCCTGCAGACGGAGTCCCCCGACTTCCGTGAGAACTGGGAGCGTTACGAGGTCGTCGGCGCCCGCACCAAGACCAAGGAGTTCCTCAACGCCCATGTGGGCCACCTCAAGTTGGAGCACACGGACCTGTGGCTCGGCCCCGAACAGGGCGCCCGCATGGTGACGTACACCCCCGCCGACGAGGAGACCCGCGAGCGCCTGGAGAGGCTCTACGACATCGCCCGCGGGGCCGCACTTCCGGCGGAGCGCTCAGCCGCGTCGCGCGGCTGAGACCGTCTGGCGGATCTCCGCGGACTGAAGGGTCTCGGCCGTGCGTTCCGCGGTGCGGCGGGCCCAGTGGCCGCTGGTGAGGAGGCCGAGGACGAGCACGGCCAGGCCGCAGGCGGTGAGGATCCACCAGCCGGGGCGGGCCGCCGTGACAAAGGCCTGCCTCATGGGCGACGAGCCGATCCCGGAGGCCAGAACGGCACCGACCACCGCGACACCGAGCGTCTGTCCCAGTTGCCGGCTCGTGGAGGCCACCGCCGCGGCGACCCCGGCCTGGGCGCGGGGCATGCCCGACACCGCCGTGTTGGTGATCGGCGCGTTCACGAAGCCGAAGCCGATGCCGAACAGGACGTAGCCGGCGAGCAGCGCGGCGTTCGACGTCTCCGCCTCGAAGGCCGCGAAGAGGGCGCCGCTCGCCGTCATCGCCGTACCGGCGATCAGGAGGGGCAGGCGGGGGCCGCGGCTGCCCACCAGGCGACCGGACAGCGGCGCGCACAGGAAGGTCGGCGCGGCCATCGGGAGCATCCACAGGCCCGCGTGCAGGGCGTCGAGACCGCGGACGTTCTGCAGGTAGAGCGTGGACAGGAACAGGAAGCCGCCCAGGGCCGCGAACGCGCTGATCGCGATCACCGTGGCGCCGCTGAACGGAGCCGAGCGGAAGAAGCGCAGGTCGATGAGGGGTTCGGTGCGCCGTGGCTCGTACCACAGGAGGCCGAGCAGGGCAGCGAAGGCGATCGCCATGAACGGGCCCACCGCGGTCGGGCCCGAGTCCGGCGCCTCGATGATGCCGTACGTCAGCGAGCCGAACAGGGCGATGACCAGGAGCTGGCCGACCGGGTCGGGGCGGCGGGCCTTCGGCGCGCGGGACTCGGGGACGAAGCGGAGGGTGAGCAGGAGGGCCGCGAGGCCGACCGGCAGGTTGATCCAGAAGATCGAGCGCCAGCTCACCGACTGGACCAGCAGGCCGCCGACCAGCGGACCCGCCGCCATGGATATGCCGACCACCGCGCCCCACACACCGATCGCGCGGGCCCGCTCACGGGCGTCGGTGAAGGTGTTGGTGATGATCGACATGGCGACCGGGTTGAGCATCGAGCCGCCGACCGCCTGCACCATCCGGAACACGACCAGCAGGGACAGGTTCGGCGCGAGCGAGCACAGCAGCGAGCCGACGGAGAAGACCACCAGGCCCGCCATGAAGACCCGCTTGCGGCCGATCCGGTCGGCCGTCGAACCCGCGAGCATCAGCAGCGAGGCGAGCACCAGGGTGTAGGCGTCGATCGTCCACTGCAGGCCGGAGGTGGTGGCGTGCAGATCGCGCTGCATGGACGGCAGCGCCACGTTCAGCACGGTGTTGTCCAGGCTCACGATCAGCAGGCTCATGCAGCAGATCGCGAGCACGAGGAGACGGCGGCGAGGGCTCAACTCGGGCATGGTGGCAATCGTACGCCCATATCGATAGTGCGTCTAACTAATAGCTTTCCTAAATGGTGTGTACTACACGAGGAGCGGCTGGAGCGGCCGGCCGAGCTGTCGGCCGAGTGAGGGACAATGGGTGCTTGCCCTGTGCTGTACGTCCGTCCCGGAGTCGCCTGATGTCCCACCCGCTCTCCATCGGCCCGCACGCCGTGACGCCGCCCGTCGTGCTCGCACCCATGGCGGGGATCACCAACGCGCCCTTCCGCACCCTGTGCCGGGAGTTCAGCGGTGGCAAGGGGCTGTTCGTCAGCGAGATGATCACGACCCGGGCACTGGTGGAGCGCAACGAGAAGACCATGCAGCTGATCAGGTTCGACGCGAGCGAGCAGCCGCGCTCGATCCAGCTGTACGGCGTCGACCCGGCGACCGTCGGCAAGGCCGTCCGCATGATCGCGGAGGAGGACCTGGCCGACCACATCGACCTGAACTTCGGCTGCCCGGTCCCCAAGGTGACCCGCAAGGGCGGCGGCTCGGCCCTGCCGTACAAGCGGAACCTGCTGCGCGCGATCCTCCGGGAGGCCGTGAGCGGTGCCGGAGACCTCCCGGTCACCATGAAGATGCGCAAGGGCATCGACGACGACCACATCACCTACCTCGACGCCGGCCGCATCGCCGTCGAGGAGGGCGTGACGGCCATCGCCCTGCACGGCCGCACGGCCGCCCAGCACTACGGCGGCACCGCCGACTGGGACGCCATCGCCCGGCTGAAGGAGCACGTCCCGGAGATCCCCGTCCTCGGCAACGGCGACATCTGGTCGGCCGGGGACGCACTGCGGATGGTGCGGGAGACCGGCTGTGACGGAGTCGTCGTCGGACGCGGCTGCCTGGGGCGGCCGTGGCTGTTCGCGGACCTTGTGGCGGCGTTCGAGGGGCGTACGTCCTTCGCCCGGCCGACGCTCCGGGAAGTCGCCGACGTCATGGTCCGGCACGCCACGCTGCTCGGGGAGTGGGCCGGCGACGAGTCCAAGGGTGTGGTCGACTTCCGCAAGCATGTCGCCTGGTACCTGAAGGGCTTCGCGGTCGGTTCCGAGATGCGGGGGCGGCTCGCGATCACGTCCTCGCTGCAGGAGCTGCGGGCCGGGCTCGACGAGCTGGACCTGGACCAGCCGTGGCCCACCGGCGCGGACGGGCCGCGCGGCCGTACGTCCGGCAACAACCGGGTGGTGCTGCCGGACGGCTGGCTGAAGGACCCGTACGACTGCGCGGGGGTCGGCGAGGACGCGGAGCTGGATACGTCGGGCGGCTGATCAGTTCTTCTTCGGATGCGGTGTCGAGCCGAAGGCCGACAGGAAGCGGTCGCGGAACGCGCTCATCTTCCAGACCGGTGCGGTGTGCGCGGGGCGGAGGCCGTCGGTCCAGCCCCAGCCGGCGATCTTGTCGAGGACCGTGGGGTCCTTGGCGACGATCGAGATCGGCACGTCACGGCTGGCGTGGTTGCCGCTGGCGTGGGCGTTCGGCTGGTGGTCGCCGAGGAAGACCAGCACGGTGTCCTTCGTGCCGTACCGCTCCAGCCACTCGGTCAGCGCCGTCACCGTGTACTGGACGGACTTGCCGTACTCCTCCTTGGTGTGCGTGTCGTCGGTGAGCGTGTAGGAGGACGGGTGGCCCGCCTTCTCGATGCCGTTGAAGATGGAGCCGTCGCCCAGCTGGTCCCAGCCGACCATTTTCGGGATCGGCGCCCAGGGCGTGTGGCTGGAGGTCAGGATGAGCAGCGACATCCGTGACTTGCCGGCGGCGGGCTGCTTGCTGTGCACCCGGTCCTGGAACTGCTGGAGCGTGTACTGGTCCGGCATGGTCGACCAGCTGAACTTCGGTCCCTTGTAGCCGAGTTGGAAGGCGTTGTAGACCTTGTCGAGGCCGTACCACTTCTGCTCCGGCCACGCCTTCTGCACACCCGGCATCACCCCGACCGTGTCGAAGGCGCCCGTCTTCCTGAACGCGTCGGTCAGGCTCATGTGGTCGCTCGCCATGACCGTGCGGTAGCGCTGCTGGTTGCTGATCCACAGGCCCGACATGGTGGTGGAGTGCCCGAGCCAGCTGCTGCCGCCGTAGGTCGCCGAGGTCAGCCATCCGCTCTTGGCGTGGAAGCCCGCCTTGGCCAGCGCCTTGGTGCGGGCGTCGAGGGTGGCGTCGACACCGGGCGCCATGATCGGGTCCTCCACGGCGCTGCGCCCGTAGCTCTCGATGAACGTGAAGACCATGTCCTTGCCCCGCAGATCCGGGACCAGCTGGCTGCCCGGCGTGTTCCCGAAGGCGTCGACCCTGGCCACCTTCCGGAACTCCGCCTCGTCCTTGAGCGTGTTCGAGATCCGGTGGGCCTGGTCCTTCAGAGCGTTCGCGGTGCTGTCGGCGGCGAGCGGCACGCCGGACAGCTGGAGGCCGAGGGAGGAGCAGGTGATCCACACCACCCCGGCGGCCAGCGTGCCCCGGGTCGCGGTGGCGGGGTGCCGGGCGAGCAGATTGCTCAGCCGGACCATCGACAGCGCCAGCAGGACGAAGACCGACAGCACGAGGACGATCACAGCGGCTACGGCGACGAGGGTGGCCGTACGGCCGTAGGAGTCCTCCAGATACGACTCCGCGTCGCCGAACAGGCTCCAGTCGAGCACGACGTTGAAGCCACGGCCGAGGTACTGGTTGAACCCCGCGTCGAGCAGGTTCAGCATGGCCATCGCGGCCAGCGCCACCCCGGACACCACGGCCAGCGCCACCCGCGGCCGCCGGGGCAGCGCGATCATCACGGCGGCCCCGATCACGGCCTCCGCCGGTATCCGCAGAAACCTGGAAGGGTGCAGGTCGGCCACGGAGCTGGGCATCACCAGCGCGGCGACGACGAGCATGGCGGCGAGCACGGTGACGGTGACGGACAGCGCCTGAGCGCCGACCGGATGCTCCGCCCGCCACTTCCCCGTCCACGTGGACCAGGCGGTCCAGGGACGCCGGAGCCGGGCGGTCCACGGGCGCCGGACGGGCTGCGGGCCGGATATGGGCTCGGGGGACGCCTCGGGGGCCGGGGACGCCCCGGGCTCGGCCGGGGACGCCTCGGGGGCCGGGGACGCCTCCGGCTCGGCCTCCTCGGCTTCTGCTCCGGCTGATGCGCGCGTGCTCATGTCCTGGGACAACCCGGCGTCCTTCCCTGCGAGACCGATCCGCCGTCCCGTACGGCCGGTCCCCGACCCGTGTTCAGAGCACTGAGCAAACACCGGGCAAATACGGTTCCCGCGACGGACCCGCAGCCCGCGACGGCGCTACACGCCCCCCACCGCTGTCAGCAGCGCGAGCGGCACCACAGCCGACCGAGCCTCCCGCACGCACGCATGCGGATACGGCACCGGCTCCGGATGCGTGTCCCTCCCGTACCCGGCCAGAACCTCCGGCAGCCGGTGCCCGGCGACGGTCGCCGCGTCCACCAGCGCGTGCGCCACCGCGCGGGCCTCGTCATGCAGCCCGTACCGCGCGAGACCCAGCGTGATCAGCGCGTTGTCATGCGGCCAGACAGAGCCACGGTGATAGGAGAGCGGATGGTACGCCGGCTGTCCGGAGGCCAGCGTCCGCACCCCCCACCCGGAGAAGAAGTCCGGCTCCAGCAGCCGCCGGCCCACCAGTTCGCCGTACTCCTTGTCCAGCAGCCCGGACCACAGCAGATGCCCGGCGTCGGACGCCAGCGCGTCGACCTGGCGGCCCTCGCCGTCCAGCGCGAGCGCCGGGAAGGAGTGCTCCCGCATCCAGAAGTCCCGCTGGAACCGGTCCCTCAGATCGGCGGCGGCCTGCTCCAGCAGGGCGCCGTACGTCTCGTCGCCCCACGCCGTCCGCGCCAGCCACGCCGTGCGGCGCAGCGCGTCGTAGGCGTAGCCCTGCGCGCCCGCCGCCATCACCGCGCCGGTGGGCCGGGTGCCGTCGGCGCAGCAGATCGCGCCGGGGGAGTCCTTCCAGTTCTGGTTGGCGAGGCCGCCCTCGTCGGCGCGGTAGACGAGGTAGCCCCGCGAGGTCAGGCCGCCGTGGTCCAGCATCCAGCCGACGGCGGCACGCGCGTGCGGCTCCAGGCGCCGGGCCGGACCGCTGTCCCCGGTCTGCTCGACGTACGCACCGAGCAGGATCAGGAACAGCGGGGTCGCGTCGACCGAGCCGTAGTACCGCCGGAACGGCACCTGCCCGAAGTGGGCCAGCTCGCCGTGCCGTACCTCGTGCACGATCTTGCCGGGCTGGGCGAGCGGGGACGAGCCGCTGCCGGTGGCCTGGGTCGCGGCGAGCGCGGGGAGCGTGGCGGCGGCCAGTTCGGGGCGGTACGGCAGCGCGAACAGGGATGTCAGCAGGGCGTCCCGGGCGAGGAGGGCGAGGAACCAGGGGGCGCCGCCGGCCGGGACGCGCACCTCCTCGCCGTCGGGTCCGCGCGCCGGCACCTGGAGCGCGGCCAGGTCGGCGAGGCCCCGGGCGCAGGCCGCCGCCAGCTCCGGCCAGCCGGTCGGGAAGGCCACGCCCTCCATGAACTCGCCTTCCAGCGCGCGGAGTTGCTCGCGCACGGACGCCGGGTCGCGGGGCACGCGCAGGGCGCGCTTCTCGCCGTGCGGGCGGGCCATCACCCGGAGCACCAGCTCCGTCGTGCCGTGCGGCGCCAGGTCGAGGGTCCACACCAGGCGGCGGGCGCCCGTGCCGGTCTCCTCCACGGCGTCGGGGGCCGGGTCGGCGATGATGGTCGTACGGGACTGCCACTCGGCACGCCGGTAGGTGAACTCGATGCCGTCGTCCAGGACTTCACGAGAGCGTACGGCGCCGGGCTTGGCGTAGGTGCGGTGGTCGGAGCGGAGCTCGAACTGGTCGGTGAAGTCCGCGTCGGCGGTGATGGCGAGCCGGACAGTGGTCGGCACCGGGCGGTTGCTGGTCACCCGCAGCGACTCGACGAACGAACTGTCGCCGACGGCCTGTTGACGGAAGAGGGTGTGCGCCGGAGGCTCCTGCCGGCCGCCGCGCGGGACCAGCACACAGCGGGCCGCGTCACCGTCGGTGACCGGCGTGAGCACCTCCGGCACTCCGCCGTCGACGGTGAGCTGCCAGCGGCTGAGGTGCCGGGCGTCCCGTACGAACAAGCCGTCCGGGGAGCCGCCGCCCCGGACCCCGCTGATGTCGCCCCGGTCGCCCACGGCGGCGAACGTCGCCCCGTGCACGAGCAGATGATGCCGGTCCGTCATCGCCGGTCCCCTCCTTCGTCACTTCTGTCGAACGTGCCGGTGGCCGCCTCGGACACGCCCTCGCGGGCGCCCTTGAGAAGGTCTTTGTGCAGCTCGTGGTGCAGGTCGAGGGCGAGCGCGGCCGTCCAGCCGAAGCCGGTCGCTCCGCAGGCCTCGCCGGTGCGGGGGTCGACGTACTCCGCGAAACCGGTGGCTTCGGCGAGCTGCAGCACGGCCGCGCGCAGCGCGTCGGCCCGCTCCCGCTCGCCGTGGATCCGCAGCCCCCGCTCCAGCAGCCAGCTGGTGTTGAACCAGGCCGGGCCGCGCCAGTACCGGTGCGGGTCGAAGGCCTCGCCGAGCAGGTCGTAACTGGGCACGAGACGGCTCCGCCCACCAAGCCCGAAGTGCGGCCCGCACAGCGTGCGCACGAGCGCGCCGACGACGTGGCGGGGCAGCCCGGGCAGCACGAGCGGCACCAGCCCGGACACACTCCGCTCCGGGATCAGCCCGTCCCCGCCCTGCCGGTGCACCGGGCCGGGGGCGCCCTGTGTGTGAGCCGGGCTGGGGGCACCTTGTGGGTGGGCCGGTCCGGAGATGCGCTGCCGGTCGGTCGGGTCGGGGGCGCCCTGTGCGGGGGCCGGGCATGGAGCACCCTGTTGGTGAGCCGGTCCAGAGATGCCCTGCTCGTCGGTCGGGCCGGTGGCACCCTGTTCGCAGGGTGGCCCGGAGGTGCCTGGCGCGGGGCTTCGGCCGGAGGTGCCTGGCGCGGGGCTTCGGCCGGCGGGGTGAGGTTCGCGGATCTGACTGGGGGTGCCTCGGTCGTGGACCGGGCTGGAGGGGCTCTGCGCGGGGTTTGGCTCGGAGTTGCCCGGCGCGGGGCTTTGGCCGGTGAGGACCGGCTCGCCGGCCGGGCCGGAGGGGTGAGGTTCGCGGATCCGGTCGGCGGTGCCTTGGCCGTGGGCGGAGCCGGCGGCGTCCGGCGCGGGACTCTGGCTGGAGGCGCCCGGCACGGGGTTTCGCCCGGAGCCGCCCGGTGCGAGGCTCTGGCCCGCCATGACCGGCCCGTCGACCAGGCCGGAGGCGTCCGGCGCGGGGAGCTGACCGGAGGCGTCCGGCGCGGGGAGCTGCCCGCAGGCGTCCGGCGCTGGGACCCGTTCGGAGGTGCTCGGTGCCGGGAGCCCGTCGGGCGGGCCCGGTGCCGGGATCCGGGCGGACACGTCCCTGGTGTGGATCGGTTCGTCGGCGTGCAGGTCGCGGCACAGGAACATTCCGGACGCCGGGTCCCACAGCCGCTCCACCAGCACCTGGGTCAGCCGTTCGGCGCGTGCGTGCCGGGCGGTGCCGGGCGCGCCCAGTTCCTCGGCGATCCGGGCCAGCGCGTGTTCGGAGGCGATGAGCAGGGCGTTGAACGCCGGGTCCTCCACGGCGAATTCAGCGCCGCCGCCCCCGTTCCCCCCGACCGTCCCATCCCTGTACCCGGCGTCCCGGTAGTCGGCGGCCAGCCGTACATACCGTCCGTAGTCCAGATCCGTCGGCCGGTCCTCGGGCGCCCCGTGGGCGAGGTCGGCGCGGCGGAAGGAGCGGGCCGGGGCGGGGGTGATCCGGGCGAGCGGGGCGTCCCAGCAGGGGCTGTTGTCCATACCCTGCTCCCAGGGATGGACCACCGACACCAGCCCCGCGCCGCCCAGGTCCCGGCGGTGCAGCAGATAGCGGTGCCAGGCGGCCAGCCGCGGGTACATCCGGGCCAGGAAGCCGCGGGCGCGCGACAGTCCGGGGTCGGCGCGGTGCACCAGCCAGGCCGCGAGCGCGTGTACCGGTGGCTGCACGATCCCCGACGTCTGTACGGTGCGCGGGGCGCCCGCCGCGCGACCAGCGGTGGAGGAGCGCCAGAAGTCGGGGCTGGGGAAGTAGGCGTCGAGGGGTACGGAGGGGTTGAACACGATGTGCGGGACGCGCCCGTCGGCCCACTGGGCGGCCAGCAGTGTCTCCAGCTCGGTCTGGGCCCGCAGCGGCGACACGTGCCGCAGACCGATCGCGATGAACGCCGAGTCCCAGGACCACTGGTGCGGGTACAGGCTCCGGGAGGGGACCGTCGAGGCGCCCGTCCAGTTCGCGTCGAGCACCCGGGCCGCCCCGACCCGCAGCGACGTGCCCGGGACCGGGGGATCGCACGCGGTCCCGTACGCCGCGGGCTCCGCGGGACGGACGGTGAGCTGCGTGCTGCTGTGATCCACTCGGGGCTCCCCGAAGACGAAGACGCCCGGCCGGTCCGACCGGGTTTGGTGTTGACCGTCGTAGAGTTACGTCTATTTAACACGCAAAACCCAATATGTAATGCAGGCTTGGGAAACACAAGGGGGTGCGCATGACCGAACGCCCGGGAAGAATCGGGAAGACCGGCAGCCCGGCCGGCGCCGGAGAACTGCTCGAACTCGTCCGCAGCGGACGGGCGGTGACGCGTGGTGCGCTCCAGCAGGCGACCGGACTGTCCCGCGCGACCGTCGGCCAGCGCCTGGACCGCCTCTTCCGCGCCGGCTGGCTGCGCGAGGGCGCCGGCGGCCCGGTCGGCTCACCGCTCGGCGGCCGCCCCTCCATCACCCTGGAGTTCGACGACTCCCACGCCGTCGTGCTCGCCGCCGACCTGGACACCCGGCACGCCCGCGCGGCCGTCCTGTCGCTGACCGGCGAGATCCTCGCCGAGCACTCGGGAACGCTCGTGATCGGGGACGGCCCGGAGGCCGTACTGTCCGAACTCGGCAACTGGTTCGCCGAGTTGCTGGAGAAGGCCGGGCGCCCGGCGGCGGAGGTCTGCGGCATCGGGCTCGCCGTGCCCGGCCCCGTGGACACCGGGACCGGCCGCGTCGTGCAGCCGCCGATGATGCCGGGCTGGGACGGCTACGACATAACGGGCCGCCTCTCCCGCGCCTTCACCGAGCACACGGGCGCCCCGGCCGTCCCCGTCCTGGTCGACAACGACGCCAACCTCATGGCGTACGGCGAACAGCGCGCCGGACACCCCGACTGCGCGGCCTTCGTGCTGGTCAAGGTGTCCACGGGCATCGGAGCCGGGGTGGTCGTGGACGGCTCGATCTACCGGGGGATCGACGGCGGCGCCGGCGACATCGGACACATCCGGGTCGGCGCGGACGCGCTGTGCCGCTGCGGTTCGCACGGCTGTCTCGCCGCCGTCGCGAGCGGGGGCGCCGTGGCCCGGCGGCTGGCCGAGAGCGGGGTGCCGGCCGCCTCCGGCGCGGACGTACGGGATCTGCTGGCCGCCGGACATCCGGAGGCGGCGGCGCTGGCCCGGGAGGCCGGGCGCCGGGTCGGTGACGTCCTGGCGACGGTGGTGACCCTGTTGAACCCCGGGGTGCTGATGATCGCGGGCGATCTGGCCGGGACCCCCTTCCTCACCGGTGTGCGCGAGCTGCTCTACCAGCGGGCACTGCCGCGCTCCACGGCCCACCTCGACGTCGTGACCTCCCGGCTGGGGGAGCGGGCCGCGCTCATAGGAGCGGGGGCCCTGGTGGTGGAACACCTCTACGCGCCGGAGCGGGCCGAGGAGCGGCTGCGGGCGCTGGGCGTCTGAGCTGGGCGTGTGACGTGGGTGTTTCCGGGTACCGGGAAGCGGTCCGCATGGTGAAATCCGGCGGGGTGTGGCAGCGTGATTCTCGCCACCCTTGATAAGGGTTGCGCTCAGATGAGCGGATCATGGGCGACTGCACTTCTCCAAGGGGTGGCACTGGGTGCCACCCCTTGATTGTTCATCGACTGAAATCAGACGTGCAGGTTCCCCGCTCATCTGAGCGAGAAACCCGGCCACGGGGGGTGCTTGCGTTCAAGAAGTGAAGACATCTGGCGATGTTGGCTTGCCAAGCTTTGACTTTCGATCCGCTGGCGGACGGGTGGTTACAGGCTCATGACGCACAAGTAGACGTACCCATGCGCCTTCGATCTGGGTATGTTCCTCGCCGTCAGGGCAGCCACCGTGGCCTCAAGGAGTCGAGACCCGTGTCGGAAAACAAAGAACCCCACGTAGTGAAGTTCGTTTACGACTTCACCGAGGGCAACAAGGACCTCAAGGACCTCCTCGGCGGCAAGGGCGCCAACCTCGCCGAGATGACCAACCTCGGTCTGCCGGTCCCTCCCGGCTTCACCATCACCACCGAGGCCTGCAAGGTCTACCTGGAGAGCGGTGAGGAGCCCGCGGCACTGCGTGACGAGGTGAGTGCGCACCTCGACGCCCTCGAATCCCGCATGGGCAAGAAGCTCGGCCAGCCCGACAACCCCCTCCTCGTGTCCGTCCGCTCCGGCGCGAAGTTCTCCATGCCGGGCATGATGGACACGGTCCTCAACATCGGTCTGTCGGACAAGTCGGTGCAGGGCCTGGCCAAGCAGGCCGGCGACGACCGGTTCGCCTGGGACTCCTACCGCCGCCTGATCCAGATGTTCGGCAAGACCGTCCTCGGCGTCGACGGCGACCTCTTCGAGGAGGCCCTCGAGGCGGCCAAGGAGGCCAAGAAGGTCACGGTCGACACCGACCTGGAGGCCGCCGACCTGAAGAAGCTGGTCACCAAGTTCAAGAAGATCGTCAAGGCGGAGGCCGGCCGGGACTTCCCGCAGGACCCGCGCGAGCAGATGGACCTCGCCATCAAGGCGGTCTTCGACTCGTGGAACGGCGACCGGGCCAAGCTGTACCGCCGCCAGGAGCGCATCCCGCACGACCTCGGTACGGCCGTCAACGTCTGCTCGATGGTCTTCGGCAACCTGGGCCCCGACTCCGGCACGGGCGTCGCCTTCACCCGTGACCCCGCCTCCGGCCACCAGGGCGTCTACGGCGACTACCTCCAGAACGCCCAGGGCGAGGACGTCGTCGCCGGCATCCGCAACACGGTCCCGCTCGCCGAGTTGGAGTCGATCGACAAGAAGTCGTACGACCAGCTCATGCAGATCATGGAGACGCTGGAGAACCACTACAAGGACCTGTGCGACATCGAGTTCACGATCGAGCGCGGTCAGCTGTGGATGCTCCAGACCCGCGTGGGCAAGCGCACCGCGGGCGCCGCCTTCCGCATCGCGACCCAGCTCGTCGACCAGGGCCTGATCGACGAGACGGAGGCCCTCCAGCGCGTCACCGGCGCCCAGCTGGCCCAGCTGATGTTCCCGCGCTTCGACGAGCAGGCGAAGGTCGACAAGGTGGCGCGCGGCATCGCCGCGTCTCCCGGCGCCGCGGTGGGCCGGGCGGTCTTCGACTCGTACACGGCCGTCAAGTGGTCCCGCTCGGGCGAGAAGGTCATCCTGGTCCGCCGCGAGACGAACCCGGACGACCTGGACGGCATGATCGCGGCCGAGGGCATCCTGACGTCGCGCGGCGGCAAGACCTCCCACGCGGCCGTGGTCGCCCGGGGCATGGGCAAGACCTGCGTGTGCGGCGCGGAGGAGCTGGAGGTCGACACCAAGCGCCGCCGCATGACGGTCCCCGGCGGCCACGTCGTCGAGGAAGGCGACGTCATCTCCATCGACGGCTCCTCCGGCAAGGTCTACCTGGGCGAGGTCCCGGTGGTCCCGTCCCCCGTGGTGGAGTACTTCGAGGGCCGGATGCACCCCGGCGCCGACGACGCGGACGAGCTGGTCGAGGCCGTCCACCGCATGATGGCCTTCGCCGACCGCAAGCGCCGCCTGCGCGTCCGCGCCAACGCCGACAACGCCGAGGACGCCCTGCGCGCCCGCCGCTTCGGCGCCCAGGGCATCGGCCTGTGCCGCACGGAGCACATGTTCCTCGGCGAGCGCCGCGAGATGGTCGAGAAGCTGATCCTCGCGGACACGGAGAGCGAGCGCGAGGCGGCCCTGACGGAGCTGCTCCCGCTCCAGAAGAAAGACTTCGTAGAACTCTTCGAGGCGATGGACGGCCTCCCGGTGACGATCCGTCTCCTGGACCCGCCGCTGCACGAGTTCCTGCCCGACATCACCGAGCTGTCGGTCCGCGTGGCCCTGGCCGAGTCCCGCCAGGAGCCGCACGAGAACGAGCTCCGCCTGCTCCAGGCGGTGCACCGCCTGCACGAGCAGAACCCGATGCTGGGCCTGCGCGGCGTCCGTCTCGGCCTCGTCATCCCCGGCCTGTTCACGATGCAGGTCCGCGCGATCGCCGAGGCGGCGGCGGAGCGCAAGTCCGCGAAGGGCGACCCGCGCGCGGAGGTCATGATCCCGCTGGTCGGCACGGTCCAGGAGCTGGAGATCGTCCGCGAGGAGGCCGACAAGGTCATCGCCGAGGTCGAGGCCGCGACGGGTACGCAGCTGAAGCTGGCGATCGGCACGATGATCGAACTCCCCCGAGCCGCCCTCACGGCGGGCCAGATCGCCGAGGCGGCGGAGTTCTTCAGCTTCGGCACGAACGACCTGACGCAGACGGTGTGGGGCTTCAGCCGCGACGACGTCGAAGCGAGCTTCTTCACCGCATACCTGGAAAAGGGCATCTTCGGCGTCAGCCCCTTCGAGACGATCGACAAGGACGGCGTCGGCTCCCTGGTGAAGTCGGCGGCGGAGGCGGGCCGGCGTACCCGCCCCGACCTCAAGCTCGGCGTCTGCGGTGAGCACGGCGGCGACCCCGAGTCCGTCCACTTCTTCCACGAGGTCGGCCTGGACTACGTCTCCTGCTCCCCCTTCCGCATCCCGGTGGCCCGCCTCGAGGCAGGCCGCGCGGCAACGCAGTCGACGGGCAGCGACCACCGCTAGGCCCTCCCGGCTCACCTGAACCCCGGAGCCGCCGCTGGTCCCCGACCCTCACCGATCGGCGACGGCTCCGGCGCACGAAGAGGAGAGGCGGCACCCTGTGCGGGGGTGCCGCCTCTTCGCGCATCATCTGCGGGGACTGTCAAGATAGGTCGCTGAGCAGGCAAATTGGCGTTTGTTGGCGTTGGTCACCGTTGAACCCGCGCGAAGCGGTTGTGCCCTCCAGGTGCGTCTGGGCCCGTGACGGAGCCGTGCGGGACGCCCGCAGGAGCGCCGCATCGCTCGCTGTCCCGGACCACGCACTCGGCCTACCGGCCCGACCGATATTCCCTGCGTGCAGGGTCCGCGACTCGATGCGCATTGGCTCCTGCGGAGACGTCGGAATCCACACCGGGGACGCACTGGCCGTGTCGCCAGGTGTTGCGCAACCGCCCCTATCAGGGCAGAGACACAGCGGGTCGGCAATACCCGATCTTGTAGCGTGGGGGCCGGGACCCATCAGACTGGACGAGTTCGCCGCCGGCGGGAACGACGGTGAACCACCCCAACAGAGCTGCCTGGTTGGAACACGTCGAAATGCCTGGTGAAGTGCGCGGAGAGGTCCTTGGAGAGATCCGTTGGACATGCCTGGCACCGGGCCGAGGAGTTGCGGTCCCGGCTCAGTCCTCCTCCTGGCCGTCCATCGCCGGTATAGGAGACACTGAGGCCGAAGTTGTCTGAGGACCCGGTGGGGGAGTGCCTGCGTGGACATTGCGATCAGTGTGCAGAGCGGCGGAGCCGACGGCCTTACAAGTCTCAAGGAATGGTTGGAGTACGAGCCTGAGCTGCGCGGGCGGGTACAGCTGTCTCCGGCGGTCCCGGCCAACGGTGACATGGGCGCGGCCTTCGACCAACTGGTGGTGATGCTGGGTTCGGGCAGCGCGTTGGCCCTGGCACGTTCACTGCCGATCTGGCTCCGGCAGCGTCGCTCGACCGTGGAGATCACGTTGACACGTCCGGATGGCAGCAGCGTGGAGATCAAGGCGGACCAGGCGCAGCACGCCGACGCGCTGATCCGGGAAGCCCTGCGCGACAGCCGCCTGGCCGAGGAATCCTGACGTGCGGTTACCGGACCCCACCACGTCACGGGCCGTACTCATCGGCACCCGAAGCTACGACGTGGATTCCGGCCTCGCCGAACTGCCCGGCGTCACCGGCAATATCAACGGTTTGACGAGGGCACTGATGGAGCTCACCGGATTGCCTCCGGAGCACTGCCTGCCCCTGGTCGACCAGACCGACGACCGGGAGGTGTGCCGGCAGGTGCGCCGGGCCGCCGACGAGGCCGAGGACCTGTTGCTGGTGTATTTCGCCGGCCACGGCCTCATCGGCCAGGACGGCAGGGAGCTGTACCTCGCCCTGCCGCACAGCAATCCGGCGGACCCGCTGTTCAACGCGGTGCGGTTCGCGGAGCTGCGTCAGCTGATCACGCGTAGTCCGGCCCGCAACCGGGTGCTGATTCTGGACTGCTGCTATAGCGGCCGGGCGATCCCTGACACCATGTCAGGCGCCGCCGAGGACATCGCGTTCGCGCAGACCGAGGTTTCGGGCACCTACACGCTCACCGCGACCTCGGCGACCATGACGGCGCTGGCTCCGGTCGGGGAACGGCGGACCCTCTTCACCGGTGCACTGCTCGACCTCCTTGACAGCGGAGTCGCCGAAGGCGAGCGCCTGCTCACGCTTGGCAGCATGTACGCGCAGCTGAGGCGCACCCTCACGCCGCAGCCCCGGCAGCAGGGCAGCGACACCGCCGCCGAATTGGCGCTTGCCGTCAACGCCGCCCACCGGTCGGCGGTCCACGACGACGGGATCGACAGCACGGTTGCTTCCCCGGCCGGTGCAGCGTCGGCCGTCCCCGGGAGCGCGCCGGAGGCGGTCCTGCTGACCGCCTCCCCTGGGCTGGCTGGAGCCCGCCGGCTACTGTCCGTACTGCGCTGGCTGCTGGTGGCCTGCGTGGTCGCTGTCACGCACGCAGCCGTGGTGGGCGGCGGGTTTCCCTTCTCCGATCCCCAGTTCCTCAGCGTCGATGCGAGCTCCCTGCTCCTGGCTCTGCTCTGGGTTGTGCTGGTGCCAAGGCTGCCGCGGCGCTACGGGCTCCTCGTCGACGAGCAGGGCCTGACCCTCACGGCCAACCAGGACGTTCACCGGCTGGCGTGGCAGGATGTGCAGCGCGTCAGCACGGTCCGCTCCTCCCCAGGGCGTCTCCTCCCCAGCCAGGTCGCGATCTGGCCGCGCCGTGGCTTCGTTCCACCACGGCGGCAGCGGTTCGGCCCCCGCACTGACCACAAGCAGGGCTTCGTCCGGTTCTGCCGCCTGGCGTGGCTCAACGCCTCCGCGGATGACGTGGCCGCAGTCATCGCCAGGCATGCGCCAGGGCTTTGGGATGACGCACATGGACTACGGTCCGAACTACCCGCCGCGCACTTCGGGAAGAAGCGCGCCGTACGGACAGCCGGCGTCTTCTGGGCTGCCGTCTTCACGGTGCCGGGGTCCGTCGGCCTTTTCGGCCTCCTCGCGGACGATTTGATCACGAAGGCCGTCGGGTTGTGTTGGCTGGTGTTCTGGACTCTGCCTGGGTTGTATGTCCTGACCTTCAGTTTCCTGCCGGTCCGCCTCCGAATCGACCAGCAGGGCATCGGGGTACGCGCCAACCTCTCCCGGTTAGACGCGACCTGGCCCGAGATCGAGGATGTGACGGTCCGGCCCGGAAAGCACGGACCCGAACTGAGGATTCGTACCGCCCAACGTCCGGTTGCAACGTGGCCCTTCACCGGAAAGCTCGCGCTTCCCTACGACCCGCGCACCCGAACGGTGACCCTGGTGCT
The DNA here is from genome assembly GCF_040298985.1 of Streptomyces sp. NPDC001093. NCBI lineage: Bacteria > Bacillati > Actinomycetota > Actinomycetes > Kitasatosporales > Streptomycetaceae > Streptomyces > Streptomyces sp. NPDC001093. Next base: position 34,207 of record NZ_JBEPBF010000100.1, read on the forward strand.
CGCCGCGTTCGCCATGCTGCCGGCCGAACTCGATGCCGCCCTCGCACGGTTCGCCGGGCACGGATGGGTCGGGCGGCAGGACGAGGAAGACGCCTCCGGTGGAGTTTTCGGCGAGGACTACACGCTCGTTGGTCGGCTAGCCGGGCCGCGCTGCAAGTCGATCTGGGTGGTGGGCATCTCCGCAGCAACGGCCCTACCCGTCTACCTCGAACAAGTGGTGAGCCCGGGAGCTTCGCTGCTACTGGCCCTGGTTGCGGCGGCCCTGGCGATGGTGGCCGGGGCCACGGCCGCGGAGAGGTGCGAGCTGTGCATCGACGCACAGGGGCTGGAGTTGCGCAGCGGTGCCTTCAACTCCCGCGTGCCGTGGGCGGCGATTAGTCGTGCAGCGGTGACCCAGCGGGCGCATTTCGCGCTCACTGGGCCCGCTCCCGCCCTGATGGTGTGGTTCAAGGATGGCGCACGCGTTCCGGGTAAGTGGCGCTGGCGGCAGTGTTTCGTCCCGCACTCCGGCGGGGTAGCGGTGGTGGAGCTCCGGTCCTTTGACGGGGTACGCGCTGACCAGCGGCACCTCGCCGTCGCGCTGTCCCACTTCGCCGGGCCGGAGCGCACCGCTCCAGCCGCGGCGGAAAGGTGAGAGACACGGGTGAGCGCAGGGGCGGCGCAGCCAGAAGTGGCGCGCCCGCGCTGGCTTGGGAGAGCACACCCAGCCCCGCACTCGCCGTACAGCCTGGAGCCCTCGCTCACCGTTAGCCGGAATTGCGCATCCTTTGCGCAGTGGACGTCAATATTGCGCATCAACTCGCGCACCCTGCACTACGGTTTCGTGACTACATGCCGACCGCGGATCGGGAGATGTTCCTGCGGCTCGTCGGCAGGATCGCGGCAGAGCCTGAAGGCGCCGACAGGCACCTTGCCTACACGACCGACACTGTGACGCGCGCGGCCTGGGAAGACCACGTAATGGTCCACTACGTCGTGACGAGATTCTTCGTGGCCGTCATGGAGGCTGACATCTACGACGTGTCGCGTGCCTTCAACGAGGAGATGATCAGCAGCGTGACCGACGACGAGGTGCTGGAGGCAGTCAAGGCCCGCGTCAGGGCGGGGCGTCCAACGGACTTGGGCAGCCATCTGCTTACGCCGGCGCCCGCATCGGCGGAGGCGCTGGCGGAGGCTGAGCGCATCATCGGCTATCCACTCCCGCCTCTGCTCCGCCGCCTTTATACGGAGGTGGCCAACGGTGGCTTCGGTCCCTTCGGCGGCATCGAAGGCCTTCGCGACGGATATACGAGCGACGGGCCAAGCATGCTGGAGATGTATCTCCAGTACGACGAGCCCGGTCCGGATCCAGAAGAGCAAGCGCCGCCTTCTCCGCCTCACGGGGTGCTGTTGGTCTGCAACCACGGCTGTGCCATGTGGTCCATGCTCGACTGCCGTCACCCGGAGGGGCAGATGTGGTGGTGGGACCAGGGAGACCGGCACAAGTGCGATCTGACCCTGCGTGACTGGATGATCATGTGGCTCGACGGGAGACTTGAGCACGGCATCCCGGGCCATCTCGCGGTGGAGGACGAGGAATCATGGTGCTGGCCCGAGACCGACGGGCTCTGAGCAGACGGCATGCCGCAGGCGCGTGCCCCGTTGGCCGCCTAGACTCTCGCTGCGCTGATCGGCGCAACCACCGGCGTGGCGGATTCGCAGACCAGGCCGAGTGGTCGGCGAGGCTGTGGCAGGTTCGACCGGCAAGGAGTATCGGTGGCAGTGACTGGCGGGGCGGCGCCCCGATCCTGGCGCTGGTATGGCGCAGCCGCTCTGGCCTCAGCTGCGTTCCCTGCCGTGTTCGTGCAGGCCACACTCCTCGCGAACTGGTACGTGGATCACCCGGTGATCGACCCCGGTGACGATTCACCCGGCGGCGGCAACATGGGGAACGTGATCGCCTTGCCTTTTTTCGCCGTTGCTGCGATCGCCTGCCTGCTCTTCCCTCTGCTCTGGGGAATCGCGGCGTTGCGCAAGTGGAGGGGCGCGGCGGTGAAGGAGCTGGCGGAGATTTCCAGCGTCCTGCAGGGTGTCGCCTTGCTGGTGGCCCTTCCGGTCGTCACGACCCTGCCTTGCAACTGGGCCGACGTCACAGCCCTCGTCGCCGCAGAGCTGCTCGCACTGGGTATCGTCCTGGGACCATTCTGGTCGCGCCGGACAGGCCCTGGTGTGCTGAGTCATTCATCCGTCGGCAGCATGAGGCGAGGCTCTTGAGGATCTCGTTGGCGGTCCTGGTCCACACGAAGGGCTTCGGTTCCGCTTGCCGTTCCTTGACCCAGGAGCGGACGTCCTTCTCCAGCGCGGCGACGCTGCGATGGCGGAACGGCGGAGCTTGCGGTTGGTCAGCTCGGCGAACCATCGCTCGACGAGGTTGAGCCAGGACGCGTTGGTCGGGGTGAAGCGCAAGTGGAAGCGCGGGTGCCGCAGCGGCCACTTGTGCACGGCCGGGGTCTTGTGGGTCGCGTAGGTCCTGGTGGCGGTGGCCCCGGTGGTGCTCGGCCGTCACCGCGCTGCTGGACAGCTCCAGCGCGTCGAACAGGCTGGTGGTGCCGTGCCGCACGCAGTCGTGGCTCATCCTGGCTGGGGTGGCGGGCAGTACCGGCAGGATCGGCAGGGTGCGGTCGATGGCCTGCATCTGGCCTTTTTCGTCCACGCGCAACACCAGCGCCCGCTCGGGCGGGTCGAGGTAGAGCCCGACGATGTCGCGGATCTTGTCGATGATCTGCGGGTCGGTCGACAGCTTCCAGGTCTCCCCCTGATGCGGCTTGAGCCCGAAGGCCCGCCAGATACGCGAGACCGTTGTCTGTGACATCCCGGTCGCCGTCGACCGCGTCGACCACGTCGACCAGTGGGTGTCTCCCTTCGGCGGTGCCGGCTCCAGCGTCCTGACCGCGACTTCCTCGGCCTGGCCGTCGCCGACAGTGCGCGGCCGGCCTGGAGGCGGCTCGTCGACCAGCCCCTCCAGCCGGTGTTCCAGGAAGCGGCGGCGCCACTTGGCGACCATGTCCCGCGAGACGCTCGACTCTGCAGCGACCGCGGTGATCGTCCCGCCCTGGGCGCAGGCCAGGTTGGTCCGCGAGCGCACGGGGAGAATCTGCGCCGTCCTGCGACGGCGTACCCATCCGCGCAGCACCCGCTGTTCCTCGGCGGTCAGTTCCAAGGGCGCAGGCTGCGGACTCGGCCCACCCACTCTGCAGCTACCGCCGAATTGACGACTCAGCACACTTGGTGAACTGGGATGCCCATTAGGTGAGTTGAGGTATGGCGGGACAGACCGTCGACTTTCGGCCGATGTCTGATTGCGGATCACCTGATGCGGTGGTGAGGGACCGGGCAGATCGTTTCTTTGCGCTTTCGTGGGGTTACAGTGCGTGATCTCGCGGTAGCTGTCGGAGCTGCCGGTGATGACGGAGGTACCAAGTGAAGAAGGCGATGGTGGGCTTGGCGGCGGCCGGTCTGATCCTCACGGCGGCGGGGACGGCGGCCGCAGCCTGGTCGGCGTCCATTCCTGTGCTCACGTCAGGAGGTGTGGAGTTCGCGGAGGGCCAGTACAAGTTCAACCCCGCGGGAGTGAACCACGGTGCCTTCGAGTGGGCCGGCAAGCTCCGCGATGCGAATGGCGGTGACGGCCACAACGTCTACATGCAGGTCCGCGTCGAGGGGCACGACTGGGCCCGGTACGACGGCAAGCAGAGGCAGTCGGTGTGGATGCACCACTCGAACTGGGACGGTGCTGAGCGCTACACCATTAACGCGTACATGCGTGCGTGTCGCGACCGCGGAAGTCTCCGTCCCGACAACTGCTCTCCCGGGCAGCACTTCGCCAACCACTAGGACCGACCGACATGCGGAGCCCGGATCGCAGGATCCGGGCTCGCACTCTCCTTAGACGTCGTCTCATTTGGTGAGTCTGCGGTAGCAGATGAGGCTGCAGGCGATGGCGGTGAAGGCCAGGAAGTGTTCGGCCTTGCGTTCGTATC
>NZ_JBEPBF010000101.1:0-37522 GCF_040298985.1 Streptomyces sp. NPDC001093
GGGCGGCTTCGGCGGTCAGGCGCCCGGCGCCCCGCAGGGCCTGCAGGGCGCGAACCCGGGCGGTCCGCAGCAGGACGCCTTCGGCAGTGACGGCTTCGGCGGCCGCGGCCCGCAGCGGTCCGGCGCCGGCTCCGACCAGGGCCGCCAGCCCCAGCTGCCGCCGCGCGGCGGCCCGCGGGCCGAACTGCCCGGCGGTGACCAGCAGCCGCGCACCCCGGACTGGAGCGACCCCCAGGCCCCGCTGTCGCGTGCCTCGCTGGACGCCCCGCGCGGCCACGACGAGCAGGGCCCGGCGCACACCGCGCGCATGCCGCGCGTCGACGACCGGCAGGGTCCGGGCTCGACCGCCGAGATACCGGCGATACCCCGGTTCGACACTCAGGGCCCGGCGGCCACGGGCGAGTTCCCGCGCCCGGACCTGAACGGCATGAACGGCCTGGGCGGTCCCCAGAACACCGGCCAGTTCGCGCGGCCCGAGAACCCGCAGCAGACGGGCCAGTTCGCACGCCCCGAAAACCCGCAGCAGACCGGGCAGTTCGACCGCCCCGGCGGCGGGGAGGACTCGGGTCAGTTCGTTCGCTCCGACGTCTTCGGCACCCCGTCGGCGCGGCCGGACGACAACGCCCGGAACACGGGCCGGAACACCGGCCAGTTCGCGGCCCCGCAGGGCTTCGACGGCGGCTACGACGGCAGCTCCACGGGCCAGCACGCCCTGCCCGGGCGCCAGAACCCGGCGCACACCGGTCAGTTCGAGCGCCCGCAGCCGGCCGGCCGGGGCGACTTCGGCGCCCCGCGTCCGCAGGCTCCGCACGCCCCGCAGCAGCAGCGTCCGGCACAGCGTGAGCCGGAGGCGCTGCCGCCGGCCAGCGGCCCGATCGACGGCCGTACCCCGCTGTACGACACGCTGGAGACCAACTGGTTCCACGGCGGTCCGCAGCAGCAGGCCGCACCGCAGCAGGCGCCCGCCCCGGCTCCGCAGCGTCCCGCGGGCGCGGGGGCGGCCGGCAACGGCTCCACCACCGGCTCCTGGCGCACCTCGCCGAACGACGAGATCGTCCGCCAGGCCGAGCGCGTCCGCCAGCCCGCGGCGGGCGGTATCACCACCTCCGGCCTGCCGCGCCGGGTGCCCCGGGCGAACCTCGTCCCGGGCACGGCTCAGCAGCAACAGCACCAAGCCGGTCCGCAGGTCTCGCGTGCGCCTGACGACGTACGCGGGCGGCTGACCAACCTCCGTCGGGGCATCGCTCAGGGCCGTCAGGCCGGCAGCGGCCAGACCGGCAGCTTCCCGAGCCCCACTCACCAGCAGGAGCGTTAGTTGAGTCCGATGAGCCAGGCGGCACAGAACCTGAACTGGTTGATCACCAACTTCGTGGACAACACCCCCGGGGTGTCCCACACAGTGGTGGTCTCCGCCGACGGCCTTCTGCTGGCGATGTCCGAAGGCTTCCCGCGGGACCGCGCCGACCAGCTGGCGGCCGTCGCGTCCGGGCTGACCTCCCTCACGGCCGGGGCCTCCCGGATCTTCGAGGGCGGCACCGTGGCGCAGACGGTCGTCGAGATGGAGCGCGGGTTCCTCTTCCTGATGTCCGTCTCGGACGGGTCGTCCCTCGCGGTCCTGGCCCACCCGGAGTGCGACATCGGCCTCGTCGGCTACGAGATGGCACTGCTCGTCGACCGCGCAGGGGCGGTACTCACCCCGGACCTGCGCGCCGAACTCCAGGGCAGTCTGCTTCACTGACCGCCCCCGGCACCACCCACCTCACGAAAACACCGTCCGGCCGCCACAATCCCCCCACCGGCCCCGTCCGACGGCTTGACTGACCGACTTGCTGTCCCGCCCGGAGGATTCATGACCCCGCCCACCGCCCATCACGATCCGTATGCGGAACCGTACGGGGACGAGGGCGACCAGCCACTGGTACGGCCGTACGCGATGACCGGTGGCCGGACCCGGCCGCGGTATCAGCTCGCCATCGAGGCGCTGATCAGCACCACGGCCGACCCGGCAGCGCTCATGGGACTGCTCCCGGAGCACCAGCGCATCTGCCACCTGTGCCGTGAGGTCAAGTCGGTCGCGGAGGTCTCCGCGCTGCTGACCATGCCGCTCGGGGTGGCCCGGATCCTGGTCGCCGACCTCGCCGAGGCCGGCCTGGTCGCCATCCACCAGCCAGGTGGCGACGAGAACAACGGCGGCGCACCGGACGTGACGCTGCTCGAAAGGGTGCTCAGTGGACTTCGCAAGCTCTGACGCGGGCCGGGCCACCACCTCCGCGAAGATCGTGGTGGCGGGCGGCTTCGGCGTGGGCAAGACCACGTTCGTCGGCGCCGTCTCGGAGATCAACCCGCTGCGCACAGAGGCCGTCATGACGTCCGCTTCGGCCGGCATCGACGACCTCACCCACACCGGAGACAAGACCACCACCACGGTGGCCATGGACTTCGGCCGTATCACCCTCGACCAGGACCTGATCCTCTACCTGTTCGGCACCCCGGGTCAGGACCGGTTCTGGTTCATGTGGGACGACCTGGTACGCGGCGCGATCGGCGCGGTGGTGCTCGTGGACACCCGGCGCCTGGCCGACTGCTTCCCGGCCGTCGACTACTTCGAGAACAGCGGCCTGCCCTTCGTCGTCGCCCTCAACGGCTTCGACGGCCAGCAGCCCTACGCCCCCGAGGAAGTGCGGGAAGCGCTGCAGATCGGCCCCGACACCCCGATCATCAGGACCGACGCCCGGCACCGCGCGGACGCCAAGAGTGCGCTGATCACGCTGGTCGAGCACGCCCTGATGGCACGGCTCAAGTAGCACACACGTACGCACTCAAGTGCGACGACATGTACGGCAGTTGCCTTGAGGGCGCCGGAGCCGACTGTGGCCTTTGACACGGTCGGCTCCGGTGTTCATAACAGTTCGGCAGAGGAATCCCCCGGCACCACCACGCGACGCGGTCGCGCAGTGCCGCTGTGCTCACAATCGCCCCGCCTTTTGCTGGGGCTCGCTCTTTATGACCGTTTTATCTGGGCGTTGCAAGAGCGTGGCTCAGGGGTTTCCGCTGTTTGGAAGAGCACTGGTCCCCGTGCTGGAATGCCTGAACTGCCCAATAGTCAAAGACGTACTCAGTAGTCGATGACGAACCGGGCTCTGAGAGACTGCGGCACGACGTAGGTGCCGACCGCCGAGAGGTTGTTGGTCGAGTGAGGCGAAGCAAGAACGGTCCCGAGCCGTCGGCGCGGGGCAACTTCACCCCGCCGCCGCGCGCTGCGGCGCCCACCCCTGTGACCGGTGCGGAGCCGGCGGCCGCGCCCGCGCCGAGCGGCGGCCGGTTCTCCCCGCGCAACTGGCGCGTGCCGACCAGACTGAACGCGATCCTGCTGATACCCGTGGCGGTCGGTCTCGTCATGGGCGGCTTCCAGGTGAAGACCTCGATCGACACCTGGCAGCAGGCCCGCGACGCCGAGAACACCGCCCGCCTGGTGCGCGCCTCACTGTCGTACGCCAACGCGCTCGAGAACGAGCGCGACATCACCGCGGCACCGCTGCTGAAGGGCAAGCTGGCGACCGCCCAGGACAAGGCGACCATCACGGCGGCCCGCAACGCCACCGACCAGGCCGCCGACGCCTTCGACCAGGCCGCGCAGAACATGCCGCACCAGTCCGGCCTGGAGCGCCGGCTCAAGCTGTTCCGCGAGGCCGAGCCCTTCCTGCAGACGCTGCGCGCCGCCGCGTACACCTCCAAGTTCACCGGCGTGCAGACCGAGGAGGGCTACGTCAAGGTCGCCCACCCGCTGATGGAGTTCGCCAACGAGCTCGGTCTGGGCACCGGCAACATCACCTCCTACGGCCGTACCGTCTACGCCATGTCGCTCACCAAGGCGGCACTGTCGCTGGACCGCTCGATCGGCATGCACATGCTGTTCAAGCCGGGTCCCGACGCCCCCAACCTGGCGAGCCAGCGCGTCGCCCTCTCCTCCTACGCCTACCTCGAGGGCATCGCCGTCGAGGAGTACATCGGCGGCGGCACCGAGGCCGACGCGGCGAAGCTGGACACGGCGAAGAAGGACATCCAGGCCAAGGCCGTGGGGATGGTCCAGCAGGCCAAGGCCAAGGACCCCGCCTACGTCGCGCCGCCGTCCGACCCGAAGGACATGGTCACGGCCCTCGCCACGCTGGACTCCACCAGCACGGCCGCGCGCCAGCAGCTCGCGCTCAGGGGCATCACGCCCCAGAACTGGTGGGCGGTCAACACCCTCAAGTTCGACGCGTACCGCACGATCGAGTCGGACATGGCCGACAAGGCGGTGAACGAGGCCTCCGGCATCGCGGACGACGCCAAGAACTCCGCGTTCATCACCGGTGCCGTCGTCGTGGTCGCTCTGCTGCTCGCCTTCATCCTGGCCGGTGCCGTGGCCCGCCAGATGAGCCGTTCGATGCGCCAGCTGCGCAACGCCGCCTTCGGCATCGCCGAGCAGCGGCTGCCGATGCTGGTCGACCAGCTCTCCCGCACCGACCCCGGCCGGGTCGACACCCGGGTCGCCCCGATCCCGATCACCACCAAGGACGAGATCGGCGAGGTCGCCCGCGCCTTCGACCAGGTCCACCGCGAGGCGGTCCGGCTGGCCTCCGAGCAGGCCCTGCTGCGGGGCAACATCAACGCGATCTTCACCAACCTCTCGCGCCGCAACCAGTCGCTGATCGAGGGCCAGCTGACCCTGATCACCGACCTGGAGAACAACGAGGCCGACCCGGACCAGCTGGAGAACCTCTTCCGCCTGGACCACCTCGCGACCCGTATGCGCCGCAACGGCGAGAACCTCCTGGTCCTCGCCGGCGAGGAGCCCGGCCGCCGCTGGGACCAGCCGGTCCCGCTGGTCGACGTGCTGCGCGCCGCCTCCTCCGAGGTGGAGCAGTACGAACGCATCGAGCTGTCCGGCGTCCCCGAGGCCGAGATCCACGGCCGCGCGGTCACCGACCTCGTGCACCTGCTGGCCGAGCTGCTGGAGAACGCCACCACGTTCTCCTCCCCGCAGACCAAGGTCCGCGTCACCGCGACCCGGCTGCCCGACGGCCGCGTCATGATCGAGATCCACGACAAGGGCATCGGCCTGACCGCCGAGGACTTCGCGGACATCAACCACAAGCTGGCCAACCCGCCGACCGTGGACGCCGCGATCTCCCAGCGCATGGGCCTGTTCGTGGTCGGCCGGCTGTCCGACCGGCACGGCATCCGCGTCCAGCTGCGCCCCTCGGGCGAGCAGGCCGGCACGACCTCGCTGGTCATGCTGCCGGACGCGATCACGCACGGCGGTGGCGGCGAGACCCCGCTGGACCGCGAGGAGTTCACCGTCTCGCAGATCATCCCGGAGCAGCAGTTCCAGGGGGAGAACTTCACCCAGGCGCAGCCCATGCGCACCGCCGCCGAACTGGGCTTCGACGACAGCCGGTACGTGGAAGTCCCCGACGACATCCGCGACCTGGACCCCGTCGGCCGCTCCCTGATGCGCGAGGAGCGCCGTGCGGCCCTGGAGGCACAGGCGCACGGCCAGCAGCCCGCGCTGCCGCAGCAGGAGGCCACGGAGGCCCCCACCGGCTACTCCGACCCGCTGTTCGACGAACAGCCGGCGTACCAGGAGCCCCGGCAGCCGTCGTACGAGGAGCGGTCCTACCAGGAGCAGCCGCAGCAGACGTACGAGGAGCAGGCCTACGCGGAGCCGCAGCAGGCCTCGTTCGAGGAGCAGTCGTACGACAAGCCGTACGACGAGCAGTACTACGCCTCCAACGGCGGCTACCCGGACCCCGCGTACGCGGAGCCGGCCGCGAGCCCGTCGTACCAGGACGACTGGCCGCAGCAGCCCCAGCAGGACGGCTACCAGAACGGCTACCCGGCTCATTACGCTCCGGAAACGGAATCCTCGCAGGCCGCTGACGCAGGTGAGCGGAACCGCGTAGGCTTCGACCGTCCGGGACCGGCCTCTCCCGCCGCCCACGAGCTGACCGACGCCGGGCTGCCCCGCCGCGGATCCGTGGCGAGCGGTTCCAACGGCTCGGGTACCTCGGGTAGCGCGGCGCGCGGGCAGCAGGAAGCGTCGGCTCCCGCACCGGGCAACACTCCGGGGACGAACGGCGACAGCGGCTGGCGCTCGCAGAACGACGAGCGGTGGCAGCAGGCGGCGCAGCTCCGGAAGCCCAAGGCAGGCGGGGTCACCGCCTCGGGCCTGCCGCGGCGGGTGCCCAAGGCCAATCTGGTCTCGGGTGCCGCCGAAACCACCCCCCAGGGGGGCCCACAGGTCTCCCGCGCCCCGGAGGACGTCCGGGGCAGGCTGAGCAACCTGCGTCGGGGCGTCCAGCGCGGACGCAGCGCAGGCAGTGAAACGAACGGCCAGGGCTTCGGTCCTGACAGCACCTACAACCAGGAGCGTTAGTGTGAGCCCGATGAGCCAGGCGGCACAGAACCTGAACTGGTTGATCACCAACTTCGTGGACAACACCCCGGGGGTGTCCCACACGGTGGTGGTCTCCGCCGACGGACTCCTTCTGGCGATGTCCGAAGGCTTCCCCCGCGACCGCGCCGACCAGCTCGCGGCCGTCGCCTCCGGTCTGACGTCTCTGACGGCAGGCGCCTCCCGGATCTTCGAGGGAGGCAGCGTGAATCAGACGGTTGTGGAGATGGAGCGGGGATTCCTCTTCATCATGTCCATCTCTGACGGTTCGTCGCTCGCTGTCCTGGCCCACCCGGAAGCGGACATCGGCCTCATCGGGTACGAGATGGCCCTTCTGGTGGACCGCGCGGGCACGGTCCTCACCCCGGATCTCCGCGCGGAGCTCCAGGGAAGCCTTCTCAACTAATTAAGGGACGATGCGTATTCGCGTCCCGTGGCCGTAAGGTTTCGGGACGCGGCTCCACACGGATGGGTGCCCGACGCAGTCGGAGGAGGAGAAGAGAGTGGCAACACCCCCAGGCGGTTCGAATTCGGGAAACTGGTCGTACGGCCCTGCCCAGGGTCAGGGCGACGGTTCCGCGAACCGGTACAACTTCCCCTCCGCCCCGAGCCACCGGCAGCCGTACGCCCCGCAGGGCCCGGGCCCCTCGCCGTACGACCAGCCCCCGGCCCCGCGCATCCAGCCGGTGCAGCCCCAGCGCCGCCCCGAGCCGGCGCCGGCCACGGCGTCCAACAACCCCTTGGTGCGTCCGTACGCCATGACCGGCGGCCGGACCCGCCCGCGCTACCAGCTCGCCATCGAGGCACTGGTGCACACCACCGCCGCTCCGCACCAGATGCAGGGCCAGCTGCCCGAGCATCAGCGGATCTGCAACCTGTGCCGGGAGATCAAGTCGGTAGCCGAAATCTCCGCGCTCCTGACAATCCCCCTCGGCGTGGCCAGGATCCTCGTCGCCGACTTGGCGGAGGCGGGCCTGGTCGCCATCCATCAGCCCGGCGGCGACGAGAACGCCGGTGGCCAGCCAGACGTGACACTGCTCGAAAGGGTGCTCAGTGGACTTCGCAAGCTCTAGCGGCGGTCCTTCCCGCTCCACCACCTCCGCGAAGATCGTGGTGGCGGGCGGCTTCGGCGTGGGCAAGACCACGTTCGTCGGCGCCGTCTCGGAGATCAACCCGCTGCGCACAGAGGCCGTCATGACGTCCGCTTCGGCCGGCATCGACGACCTCACCCACACCGGAGACAAGACCACCACCACGGTGGCCATGGACTTCGGCCGTATCACCCTCGACCAGGACCTGATCCTCTACCTCTTCGGTACGCCGGGTCAGGACCGGTTCTGGTTCATGTGGGACGACCTGGTACGCGGCGCGATCGGCGCGGTGGTGCTCGTGGACACCCGGCGCCTGGCCGACTGCTTCCCGGCCGTCGACTACTTCGAGAACAGCGGCCTGCCCTTCGTCATCGCCCTCAACGGCTTCGACGGCAACCAGCCGTACAACCCCGACGAGGTCCGCGAGGCTCTCCAGATCGGCCCCGACACCCCGATCATCACGACCGACGCCCGCCACAGGGCTGACGCCAAGTCGACGCTGATCACGCTGGTGGAGCACGCTCTGATGGCCCGCCTGCGGTAGACGATCGTTCATGAGGAACCCCGCGCCCCTTGAGGGCGCGGGGTTCTTTCGTCGGTGCGCAGACAGCGGGAAGGGCCCCTCCGCAGTGGAGGGGCCCTTCTTCTGTGGTCTGCTGAGCGGCGCGGTCTAGCCGTGCCAGCTGTGCGGCGCCCGGAAGCCGCCCTCGCGTTCCAGGCGGCGCCAGCCGGCCTTGGCGCGTCGGTGGGTGTGGACCGCAGGCGTCGGCTGGGCGGCGGCGCGGGCCAGGAGGACGGCCGTGATGGCGGCGACTTCCTCGGGCTCGGCGTGGCCCTTCTCGACGCGGATGTCAGGAGTGCTCATGGGTGTCAGTCTCCGTGAGAGAGAGGTCCGCGGGGTTGCCGCGGCGGGTCCGCTCGGTTACTGCGGGGGGTTGCCGTGCTTGCGGGAGGGCAGGTCGGCGTGCTTGGACTGCAGCATGGCCAGGGACTTGACCAGGACCTCACGGGTCTCGGCGGGGTCGATGACGTCGTCCACGAGGCCGCGTTCGGCCGCGTAGTACGGGTGCATCAGCTCGGCCTTGTACTCCTTGACCATCTTCTGGCGCATGGCCTCGGGGTCTTCCGCGCCGGCGATCTGGCGACGGAAGATGACGTTCGCGGCGCCTTCCGCGCCCATGACGGCGATCTCGTTGGTCGGCCAGGCGTAGGTGAGGTCGGCGCCGATCGACTGGGAGTCCATGACGATGTAGGCACCTCCGTACGCCTTGCGCAGGATCAGCGAAATCCTCGGCACGGTCGCGTTGCAGTAGGCGTACAGCAGCTTCGCGCCGTGGCGGATGATTCCGCCGTGCTCCTGGTCGACACCGGGGAGGAACCCCGGCACGTCCAGGAAGGTGACGATCGGGATATTGAAAGCGTCACACATCTGGACAAAGCGCGCAGCTTTTTCACTCGCCTCGATGTCCAGAACGCCGGCGAGGACCTGCGGCTGGTTGGCGATGATGCCGACGACCTGGCCGTCCAGGCGGCCCAACGCGCAGATGATGTTCCGCGCCCAGCGCTCGTGGACCTCCAGGTAGTCACCGTCGTCGACGATCTCCTCGATGACCTTGGCCATGTCGTACGGCCGGTTGCCGTCGGCCGGGACCAGGTCCAGGAGGACGTCACTGCGGCGGTCCGCCGGATCGGAGGAGTCCACCCGGGGCGGGTTCTCGCGGTTGTTCTGCGGCAGGAGCGACAGCAGGTACCGCACCTCGGCGATGCAGGTCTCCTCGTCGTCGTACGCGAAGTGGCAGACGCCGGAGGTCTCGGCGTGGACGTCGGCGCCGCCGAGCCCGTTCTGGGTGATCTCCTCGCCCGTGACCGCCTTGACCACGTCCGGGCCGGTGATGAACATCTGCGAGGTCTCGCGGACCATGAAGACGAAGTCGGTCAGGGCCGGAGAGTAGGCCGCGCCGCCCGCGCACGGGCCGAGCATCACCGAGATCTGCGGGATGACACCTGACGCTTTGGTGTTGCGCTGGAAGATGCCGCCGTACCCGGCGAGGGCGCTGACGCCCTCCTGGATCCGGGCGCCGGCGCCGTCGTTCAGCGACACGAGGGGCGCGCCGGCCGCGATGGCCATGTCCATGATCTTGTGGATCTTGGTGGCGTGGGCCTCGCCCAGCGCGCCGCCGAAGATCCGGAAGTCATGCGCGTAGACGAAGACGGTACGGCCCTCCACCGTGCCCCAGCCGGTGATGACACCGTCGGTGTACGGCTTCTTCGCCTCAAGGCCGAAACCGGTCGCCCGGTGCCGGCGCAGCTGCTCGACCTCCTGGAAGGACCCCGGGTCCAGGAGCAGCTCGATCCGCTCCCGCGCCGTCAGCTTGCCCTTGGCGTGCTGCGCCTCGGTCGCCTTCTCGCTGGGGCCGGCCACGGCCCGGGCACGAATGTCGTGCAGCTCGGCGACCCGTCCGCGTGCGTCCGTCGGCTCACCGGTCGGCTCACCCGTCGTCTCTTCCAAAACGGTCATGTAGCGACCTTACGAAGGACACCAAGGAAAGCGAGCCGTTGACTCCGTACAGTCTCCGGCCCGTTTTCCTGGTAGCAGTGAACAGAACCATGACCGCGTGCAGCCGTTCCGACTGCTCACAGGGCGTCGGGGTTGTAGGGGAGCCACAAAGACGTCACCTGAGAGCCACCTCACATTCGTGGCTGGCGCATGCCATCGCCGGGGTGACACGGAGCCTCGGACGGCGGACCGCCGGAGGGATCTCCACGTCCCTACCGTACCGGTCGACTCCAGGGGCATGTGATCACCAGACGTTATCGCGAAGTCACTCTGCGGATGATGTTGAAAACTGAACGGAATAGGTCTACCGTCGAATCCGTTGGGTTCGTTGAACATTAAACAGAAACTTCAGGAGAACGACATGGGCATCTTCAGCCGCAAAGAGAACACCCCGCAGGCCCCTGCCGCCGGCGCCGACCTGACCGCGCTGACCGGCGACTACACCATCGACCCGGCGCACACCACGATCGGTTTCGTGGCGCGCCACGCGATGGTCACCAACGTCAAGGGAGCCTTCCAGGACTTCTCCGGCACCCTGCACCTGGACGGGGCCGACCCCAGCAACTCCACCGCCGCGCTCGACGTCAAGGTGGAGAGCGTCGAGACCGGCAACGCCGACCGCGACGGTCACCTGAAGTCGTCCGACTTCTTCAAGATCGACGAGTTCCCGGTCATGACCTTCCGCTCCACCAAGGCGGAGGCCCTGGGCGGCGACGACTACCGCATCACCGGCGACCTCTCCCTCCTCGGCGTGACCAAGCCGATCACCATCGACCTGGAGTTCAACGGCGCCGCGAAGGACCCGTTCGGCAACGAGCGCGTGGGCTTCGAGGGCAAGGCCGAGATCCTGCGCTCCGAGTGGGGCCTCACCTGGAACGCGGCGCTGGAGACCGGCGGGATGCTCGTCTCCGACAAGATCAAGCTGCACTTCGACATCTCGGCGATCAAGCAGGCCTGAGCCTCCGGCGTTCCGGCCGGCACCACCCCGAGCGCGCCCGCTCCCCGGAAACGGGAGGCGGGCGCTCGCGTGTCCGGCGAGCATGGCGCCGGATCCCGGCAGGTCCGGTTGAGGCGGATCCGGCGTTCAGAACCCCCCGCCGAAGTCGCCCCCTCCGCCGCCGAAGTCCCCGCCGTCCCCGAACCCGCCGCCGAAATCCCCGGCGTCGAAGTCCGTGCCGGAGACGTCGCCGCCCTGGTAGTCGCCCCCGAAGTCACCGCCGGGGCCGAAGTCGCCGTATCCGGTGCCGTAGTCGGCCGCGTACGAGGGCGTGGCCATCATGCTGCCGAGGAGGGTGCCGACGAGCAGGCCGGGCAGGATGCCGCCGCCGAAGTAGCCGCCCGCCCAGGGGCCGTAGGCGGGGCCCGCGTCCCAGTAGGGGCGGCGGCCGTGGTCCGTGTCGACCTCGCGGATGACCGGGTCGCGGCCGTCGGCCAGCCGGGTGGCGTCGGCCGCGCAGACGGGGACCTGGCGCGGGGCACCGCCGGGCGGGGTCCAGGTGGCGTCGGCCACGGAGGGGCCGTGCCGGGGGTCGAAGAAGCAGGGCGGGCGGCGCTCGGGCAAGGGCCTGCCCTCTCGGCGGGCGGCCAGCCGGGCCAGGGAGAAGCGGCCGTCCTCCAGAGCCTCGGTGACCGTGCGCACGTCCTCCGGGCGGCTCGCCCGCGCCATGCGCTGCTTGGCGGTCTCGTAGGCGTCGAGGGCGTGTTCGTAGTCCGCGCGCATCGCGTCGTCGGCGCCCGGCTCGGCCGGCTGGAAGTCGAGGCGGTCCAGCTCCTCACCGTAGGCGGTGATGTCCTCGTCCACGACCACCCGGAGGCGGTCCAGGGCGGCCCGCTGCTCCTCGGCGCGCCGCCTGCGGCTGCGGCGCACCAGTGCGTAGGCGCCCGCACCGCCCACCACCAGCACCGCGGCCACCGCGATCAGGGCGGCCGTGCCGGAGGATCCCCCGGCGGAGCCGCCCCAGCTCGACGGGGCGTGGCCGTGCATGGTGGCCAGGGCGCGGTCGGTGAAGTCGGTGAGCTGGGCCCCCGCCGGCTCGCCCTGGACGCTCGTGACCAGGTTCCGCCGGGCCGTCGCCGACATGACGGAGGAGTCGGCGCGGGCGTCGAAGCGGTCGCCGAGGCGGATGCCGTACAGGCCGGTGACGCCGGTGGCCGCGCGCAGGTCGGAGAAGAGGTTCCGGGTCGGGTAGCCGGCCGGGAGCACCGCGACGAACAGTGGTTTGTTCGCTTCCTTGATGCGTTTCGCGAGCGCGTCGGCGTCCGCCTTCGGCAGCTGGGCCGAGGCGGCCGGGTCGACGTAGACCGGGCTCGTGCGGAGGGCCTGGGCGATGGCGGAGACGCTGGTGTCCGCGCTCGCCCCGGGCGCGAAGACGGTGGCGACGACCAGGGCGAGGGCGGCCAGCAGCAGGGCTGGGAGGCTTCGGGTCCGCAGGACGGCCTTCATCCTTCGAAGCTACCCGAAGCCTCCCCTAATCGGTCATACCGTTCGGGTCTACGCGGCCCCGTAGGCCTCGATGAGCTTCTCCACCGCCTTTCCGTACCGTCCGGTCAGCAGCATGTGGTCGGCGTCGGCGAAGGGTCTGGCCGCCGCCGGTGTCATCCGGTCGCCGGTCTTCTGCTGGACCAGCAGCCGCGCCTTGGTGACCAGCTCACGGCCGGCCCGGGCGTCGCCCCTGCGCTCGGCCGCCGTCGCCGCCGCACCCAGCGCCTTCAGGGTGGCCGTGCCGCCGCTCGGGACGCCGGTGAGCGTGGTCAGGCCCCAGCCGTAGGGGAACTGCGGGTCGTACGACGCGTCGCCGACGTTGATCGGCAGCTGGGACTCGGACCTCGGCCAGGTCACCGGGAGCTGTCCGGTGAAGGGGCGGTTGCCGTAGAGGACGTCGGCCACGCCCTCGCCCTCGGTGCCGGGCAGCCAGGAGGCGACCAGCGCGTCGATCCTGCCGAGCCGGTCGCCGACGAGCTGCGGGCGGCCGGAGACGATCAGCACCGCGCACTTCATGGCCGCGCAGACCTTGTCCACGGCCGCCTGGTCGGCCGCCGACAGCTGCAGCGAGTGCCCGTTGCCGACGTCGCCGACGCCCTCGGCGTACGGGGTCTCGCCGACGACGACCACGCCGGCGTCGTAGCCGTCCGTCGGCGCGGAGGCGTCCTTGGAGTAGGTGACGTTCCCGCCGGCGGCGCGCATGCCCTGCAGGATGGTCGTGCCCCGGGTGTGGGTGCCGGACGCGCCCTGCCAGGTGAGGGTCCAGCCACCGGTCTGGTTGCCGAGGTCGTCGGCGTTGGACCCGGCGACGTACACCTTCTCGCTCTTCCTCAGCGGCAGCAGCCCGCCGCTGTTCTTCAGCAGCACCTGCGACTCGGCGGCGGCCTGGCGGGCGACCGCCCGGTGAGCCGGGGAACCGATGGCGGCGGCGCCGGACGTGTCGGCGTAGGGGTGCTCGAACAGCCCCAGCCTGAACTTCTGGGTGAGGATGCGGGAGACGGCGTCGTCGATCCGCCTCTCGCTGATCCGGCCCGCCTTCACCTCGTCGACGAGGGTGCCGCTGAAGTCCTTGTAGCCGTACGGCACCATCATCATGTCGACGCCCGCGTTCACCGCCGTGCGGACGTGGGTGGCGTAGTCGCCGGGGAGCTGGTCGATGGCGTTCCAGTCGCTGATGACGAAGCCGCCGAAGCCCATCCGGCCCTTGAGCACGCCGTTGATCATGTCGCCGCGGGCGTGCATCTTCACCGCGCCCTGGCCGTCCCCGACGATGTCGAGGGAGGAGTACGACGGCATGACCGTGCCGATGCCCCGCTCGACGGCGGTCCGGTACGGCGCCAGGTGGATGTCCTGAAGCTGCTGCCGGGTGACCGTGGTGACGCCCTGGTCGATGGTGTAGGTGCCGGTGGTCGAGGAGCCGTACGCGGTGCCTCCGTCGCCGACGAAGTGCTTGGCGGTGGCGAGCACCTTGTCGTTCCGGCTCAGGTCCCGTCCGTCGGCCCGGCCCTGCAGGCCCTGGATGATGGTCTCCATGGACTGCACGAGGGCGGGGTCCTCGCCGAAGGACTCGTAGGAGCGGCCCCAGCGTTCGTCACGGCTCACGCACAGGCAGGGCGCGAAGTCCCAGGGGATGCCGGTGGCTCGGACCTCGGCGGCCGTCACCGCCCCTGTCCTCTCGGCCAGTCGGGGATCCCGGCTCGCGCCGATGCCGATGTTGTGCGGCATGATCGTGGCGCCGGCCAGGTTGTTGTGGCCGTGGACCGCGTCGACGCCGTAGATCAGCGGGATCTGGAAGCGCGTCGCCTGCGCCCGGAGCTGGAAGCCGTCGACCATCCTCGCCCAGGCCTCGGGGGTGTTGGGCGTGGGCGTGGAGCCGCCACCGGAGAGCAGCGAGCCGAGGTCGTACGCGGCGATGTCGCCCCCGGTCCCGACGGCCCCGCGCTCGGCCTGGGTCATCTGCCCGGCCTTCTCCTGAAGGGACATGCGGGACAGCAGGTCCGCGACGCGCTTCCGCACGGGCAACCTGCTGTTCAGGTACGGCAGTCCGTGGGCGTCGACGACGACCTGCGGGGTCTCGGCGGGCGCCTTGGCGCCGGTGACCGTGAGCTTGAGCGGGATGGTCCTGGCGGGCGCCGCGGACCGGTTCTTCCGTGTGGGCACCTCGATCGTCCGCGAGGTGCCGGACGCGGTACCGGCGGGGAAGGTCAGGGTGCCTTCGGCCGGGGTGTAGTCCCGGCCGGCGGTGGCGGTGCCGCCCCCGGTCGCGTAGGTGACCGTCACCGGGTCGTCGACGGGCCGGTCCCCGGTCGTGGCCAGGGTGACCTTGACCGCGGCGGTGCCGCCCTGCTCGACCGGGTAGACGGCCGCGTCGGTGCTGACGGAGGCGCGCAGCGACTGGTCTGCCTTTCCGTACAGCTCGACGTCGTCCATGGCGAAGTCGCCCTTGGTGCCGGCCGGGAGCGTGACGGCGTACCCCCACATCTGTGTGAGGCCGAGGACATGGTCGATGCCGCCGACGGGCTGGTAGTCGGTGCGGTAGGTGAAGTCGGTGAAGGGGAGCTCGATCTGCTTCCAGCCGGTGAAGTCGTCGGTGAAGGACGTCGTCCAGAGTTCGGATGCCTCGCCGTTGGCGCCGCCGTCCTTGATCTCGAAGGCGATCTTCCGGCCGTTGTCCCGGCCCTCCCACCAGAAGCGGATGCCCTGGTGGGCGGACCAGTCGTGGGCGGGTTGGCCGGCGGCGAAGTCGTGGGTGAAGCCGCCGTAGCCGCTGATGTCGTAGGTGCCGGTGAGGACCTTGGCGCCCTCGGGGGCGTCGGCGCGGTCGGTGAGGTGCAGGGCGGGCGGGTCGTCGGCG
This sequence comes from Streptomyces sp. NPDC001093, assembly GCF_040298985.1. Lineage (NCBI taxonomy): Bacteria > Bacillati > Actinomycetota > Actinomycetes > Kitasatosporales > Streptomycetaceae > Streptomyces > Streptomyces sp. NPDC001093. The sequence goes on from NZ_JBEPBF010000101.1 coordinate 15,421, forward strand.
TCGCTTCCCCAGGTGAAGATGCCGTCGGCGGGCTGGGCGGCGAAGGGGACCTCGCCCTCGAAGCGGTCGACGGGGACGGGCGCGGGGTCGTCGGCGGCGTGCGCCGCGGCGGACAGGGGCAACAGGGCGGCGAGCAGGGCCCCGGAGACGAGCAGGGCGGTTCTCGGCATGGACCTTCCCTCGGCTCTCATGGTTCACTCATGGCTTAGATCACGCCGTGAGTTAACTAACGGCTCCCCAACCCGTCAAGAGTGCACGTCAGTTGAAGGGCGACGCACATGAGGAGAACCCCCCGCACGGTCCGGCTGCTGCTGGCCGGGCTGCTCTCCGCCACCGGCCTCTTTGCCGCCGTACCCCCCGCGCACGCGGCCGGCGAGCAGGTCACGGCCTGGCTCACCACCACCGACGACTCGGCCGGCCGGCATGTCGTGCGCGGCCTCGAGCCGCAGACGCCGTTCGCCTTCCAGTCCGGCACGGGCGGCGGCGGCACGAACATCACCGTGGACGAGAACACCCGCTACCAGACCTTCACCGGCGGCGGCGCGTCCTTCACGGACACCGCGGCCTGGCTGATGAACAGCAGCGGCGCGCTGTCGCAGGCGACCCGGGACGCGACCATGCGCAAGCTGTTCTCGCCGACGGACGGCATCGGACTGTCGTTCCTGCGCAACCCGATGGGCGCCTCCGACCTCGCGCGGTACGGCTACACGTACGACGACGTGCCGTCCGGCCAGACGGACGCGAACCTGGCCAGGTTCTCGATCGCGCACGACCTCGCGGACGTCGTGCCGCTCACCAGGCAGGCGCTCCAGCTGAACCCGTCGCTGACGGTGATGGCCTCCCCCTGGACCGCCCCGGCCTGGATGAAGGACAGCGGCTCGCTGAACGGCGGCTGGCTGAAGGCCGAGGACTACGGGGCGTACGCCGGCTACTTCGTGAAGTACCTCCAGGCGTACAGGGACCAGGGGATCGACGTCTCGTACGTCACCCCGCAGAACGAGCCGACCTGCTGTTCCGGCTACCCCTCGATGAGCTGGAACGCGTCCGGCATCCAGTATTTCCTCAAGAACGACCTGCTGCCGCAGCTGCAGTCGGCGGGGCTGAACACCAAGGTGCTGGCCCACGACTGGAACTGGGACACCTACGACTCCTACGCGGCCCAGTCCGTGGACGACCCGGCGATCCGCAACCACCCCAACTTCGGCGGGATCGCCTGGCACGGCTACGGCGGTGACGTCGCCAAGCAGACGACCGTGCACGACCAGTACCCCTCGCTGGACGCGTTCGGCACCGAGCACTCCGGTGGCACCTGGATCGCCGACCAGCAGCGCGAGGACATGTCCAACATCATCGACTACACCCGCAACTGGGCGAAGTCGGTGACCAAGTGGTCGCTGGCCGTGGACCAGAACGGCGGCCCCCACAACGGCGGTTGCGGCACCTGCACAGGCCTGATCACCGTGCACAACGGGGACGGGCAGAGCGGCACCGTGGACTACACCGTCGAGTACTACGACATGGGCCAGCTGACCAAGTTCGTCCGGCCGGGCGCCCAGCGGATCGCCTCCACGGCGTCCACCACCGTGCCGAACGTGGCCTGGCGCAACCCCGACGGCAGCAAGGCGCTGATCGCGTACAACGGCTCCTCCTCGGCGCAGACCGTCACCATCGACTGGGGCTCCCAGCACGCCACTTACTCGCTGCCCGGCAGGACCTCGGCCACCTTCACCTGGTCCGGCACCCAGTCCGACGGCGGCGCACGGACCGGCTCCTTCGTCGGCCTGGCCGGCAAGTGCCTGGACGTGGCGGGCGGTTCGAGCGCCAACGGCACGGCCGTGCAGCTCTACGACTGCAACGGCACCGCCGCCCAGCAGTGGACGGTGGCGGCCGACGGGTCCGTCCAGGCGCTCGGCAAGTGCCTGGACGTGACGTCGGGTTCGACCGCGGACGGCGCCAAGGCGCAGTTGTACGACTGCAACGGCACCGGCGCCCAGCAGTGGTCGTACAACGCGTCCACCGGGGACGTCGTGAACCTCGCCGCGAACAAGTGCCTCGACGTGACCGACAACTCGTCGGCGAACGGGGCGCGGGCACAGATCTGGTCGTGCACCGGGGCCGCGAACCAGAAGTGGCACCTGCAGTAGCGCACCCCACCAGGCCGTCCCCGACGGGTGCGGTTCACCCGCGGGCGCCGCTGAGCGGCGCCCGCCCGGCGGCTGGGGGACGATGAGGTATGACCACACCGCAGGATCTGTTCCTCGTCAGCCTCGACGTGCCCGGCGATCACCCCGTCGAGCCGGGCGATCTGTCGCTGGCACTCGCGGGGGCCGAGCTGGTCGACCTGCTCGGGGCGCGGGCGCTCACCCTGGACGGCGAGCGCATCGTGCCCGGGCCCGTGCTGACCACGGGCGACCGGATGCTGGACGAGGCCGGGGCCGCGCTCGTGCGCGAGGAGCCGTACGAGACGGTCGAGGACTGGCTGTGGCGCCGGGGCGAGGGGCTGGCCACGGCCTACCGCGACGTCCTGGACACCGGCGGCCAGCTCTCCGGGAAGCGGCACCGCTGGCCGCACCGGGCCGACAAGGCGGCCGCCGCCGACACCCCGGCCCGGCGCCATGCCGCCGACCGCTGGTGGTCCCGCGAGCCGGTCCTCACCGGGCTCGCCGCCACCCTGGGCATCCAGGGCGAGCGGCCGCCCGAGGAGGAGCCCGGCGACGAGGCGGTCGTCACGGTGCTCCTGGCGGTCGGCGACGCGGTGACCGAGCTGGGGGCCGTACGGGAGCGCCGACGCATCGAGAACGCGGCGTTCGACAACATCTGGCGCGCGCCGTAGCCCAGCGGGGGGCGCCGCTCACCGGGAGGCGCCCCCGCCGGACCGGCGGAGCTACTCCGCCGGTGTCACTCCCGCCCGCAGCAGCCCGTACGTGTACGCGTCCTCCAGGGCCTGCCAGGACGCGGCGATGACGTTCTCCGCCACGCCGACCGTGGACCACTCGCCGGAGCCGTCCGAGGTGGAGATCAGGACGCGGGTGGTGGAGGAGGTGCCGTGCACGCCCTCCAGGATGCGGACCTTGTAGTCGACCAGGTCCAGCTTGGCGAGCTGCGGGTAGATCTTCTCCAGGGCCACGCGCAGCGCGCGGTCCAGGGCGTTGACCGGGCCGTTGCCCTCCGCCGTGGCGACGATCCGCTCGCTCTTGGCCCACAGCTTCACCGTGGCCTCGTTGGCGTGCGTGCCGTCGGGGCGGTCCTCGACGATGGCCCGCCAGGACTCCACGTCGAAGTACTTCAGCGGGCGGCCCTCGACCTCGGCCCGCAGCAGCAGCTCGAAGCTGGCGTCCGCCGCCTCGTAGGTGTAGCCCTTGAGCTCGCGCTCCTTCACCCGCTCGACCACCCGGCCGACCAGTTCCCGGTCGCCGCCGAGGTCGATGCCGAGCTCCTTGCCCTTGAGCTCGACGGAGGCGCGGCCCGCCATGTCGGAGACCAGCATGCGCATGGTGTTGCCGACCAGCTCGGGGTCGATGTGCTGGTACAGGTCCGGGTCGACCTTGATCGCGGAGGCGTGCAGGCCGGCCTTGTGCGCGAAGGCCGACACGCCCACGTACGGCTGATGGGTGGAGGGGGTCAGGTTGACGACCTCGGCGATGGCGTGCGAGATCCGGGTCGTCTCGCGGAGCTTGCCGTCGGGCAGCACCTTCTTGCCGTACTTCAGCTCCAGGGCGGCGACGACCGGGAAGAGGTTGGCGTTGCCGACCCGCTCGCCGTAGCCGTTGGCGGTGCACTGCACGTGGGTGGCGCCCGCGTCGACGGCGGCCAGCGTGTTGGCGACCGCGCAGCCGGTGTCGTCCTGGGCGTGGATGCCGAGCCGGGCGCCGGTGTCGGCGAGGACGGTGGCGACGACGGCGTGGATCTGGGCGGGGAGCATGCCGCCGTTGGTGTCACAGAGGATGACGACATCGGCGCCGGCCTCGGCGGCCGTACGGACGACGGCCTTGGCGTACTCGGGGTTGGCGCGGTAGCCGTCGAAGAAGTGCTCGCAGTCGACGAAGACCCGGCGGCCCTGGTCCTTCAGGTACGACACCGTGTCGCGGACCATCTCCAGGTTCTCGTCGAGCGTGGTGCGCAGCGCCAGTTCCACATGCCGGTCGTGCGACTTGGCGACCAGGGTGATCACCGGGGCGCCGGACTCGAGCAGGGCCCTGACCTGCGGGTCCTCGGCGGCTTTCGCACCCGCGCGGCGGGTGGCGCCGAAGGCGACCAGCTGGGCGTGCCTGAAGTCGATCTCGGCCTGTGCGCGGGCGAAGAACTCGGTGTCGCGGGGGTTCGCGCCGGGCCAGCCGCCCTCGATGAAGCCCACGCCGAAGTCGTCCAGGTGCCGTGCGATGGCGAGCTTGTCCGCGACAGTGAGGTTGATTCCCTCGCGCTGCGCGCCGTCGCGCAGCGTGGTGTCGAAGACGTGGAACGAGTCGTCGAGCTCGCTGGTTGCCGTCTCGGTCATGGTGTCAAGGCTCCTGTTGTGGATCTTCGGTCTTACCGGAATGACCGGCTCCACCGTCCCCCCAATGGTCCCTCGCGCCCCCGTTCCCCGGCTGAAGGTGGGCCGGAAAACGAAAAAACCCCTCGCGGGTGCGAGAGGTCTGCGCGCGGGTCGAGGACGACGGTGGCCACCCGCACCTGGTCGTACGAGGTGGTCACTGCGGACCGGCGCGCCTGCTGCCCATAATCATGGCGAACGAGAGCACGGGGGCAGTCTGGCACACCCCCGCCCCCGGCTCCCCGACCGTCTCAGGATGCGGTCGTCACACTGGAATCCGTACGGTCCCTCATCCGGGCGAGGTCCAGGTCCTTCGTCTCCCGCATGGTGACGTACACCAGCAGCGACACGGCGGCGCAGCCCGCCACGTACCAGGAGAAGCCGGACTCGATCCCGGCGTGCTTGAACCACAGAGCGACGTATTCCGCCGTGCCGCCGAAGAGGGCGTTGGCGATGGCGTACGGCAGGGCCACGCCGAGGGCGCGCACCCCGGTCGGGAACAGCTCGGCTTTCACACAGGCGTTGATCGAGGTGTAACCGGTGACGACGACCAGCGCGAGCAGGGCGAGACCGAGGGCCGGCCAGAAGCTGCCCGCGTGCTTGAGCAGGGTCATGATCGGCACGGTGAGGACGGTGGAGCCGACCGCGAAGGCGATGAGCAGCGGGCGGCGCCCGATCCGGTCCGACAGGGCGCCGGCGAGCGGCTGGAGGCAGGCGAAGACGATCAGCGCGGTGAAGGACACCAGCGTCGCCGTCTGCTTGGACAGTCCGGCCGAGTTGGACAGGTACTTGGTCAGATAGGTGGTGTACGTGTAGTACGCGACCGTGCCGCCCATGGTGAGGGCGATGACCAGGAACGCCTCCCGCCGGTGCTGCCACAGGGCGCGCAGGGTGCCGCGCTCCTCGGCGTGAGAGGCGTCCTCCTCGTACACCTCGGTCTCCAGCATGGTGCGCCGCAGATAGAAGACGATCGCCGCGCCGAGCGCGCCCACGACGAACGGGATGCGCCAGCCGTAGCCGTGCAGGGCGGCGTCGGACATGGTGTGTTGCAGGATGATCAGCAGCCCGAGGCCGACGATCTGCCCCGCGGTCATGGAGACGTACTGGAAGCTGGAGGCGAACCCGCGCCGGTTCGGGTCCGAGGCCTCGGTCAGATAGGTGGCGCTGGCCGCGTACTCGCCGCCCACCGACAGACCCTGCAGCAGTCGGGCGACGAGCAGCACGAGCGCGCCGCCGTAGCCGGCGACCGCGTAGGTCGGGGCGACGGCGATGAGGATCGCCGACGCGGACATCAGCGTGACGGTCAGCGTCAGTGCCGCCTTGCGGCCCTTGCGGTCGCCGACCCGCCCCAGCAGCCAGCCGCCCACGGGGCGCATGAAGAACCCGACGGCGAAGATGCCGGCGGTGTTCATGAGCTGGGCGGTGGGGTTGCCGCTCGGGAAGAACGCGCCGGCGAAGTAGGTGGCGAAGCTCGCGTACACGAACCAGTCGAACCACTCGACCATGTTGCCCGCCGAACCGACCCAGATCCTCTTCCAGTGTTGTCGTCCCATGCGCCGGTACCTGCCCGGCACCGGAGCGGACGATTCCTTCACCCGGCCGGCACCAGCAGCGAGTCGGCGATGAACTCCCTCACCTGCACGAGCACTTGGTCCCGGTCCGTGCCGCGCAACCCGATGGCCACATGGATGGAGAACCCGTCGAGCAGCGCGCGCAGCCTCGCCGCGAAGCGGTCCGCGTCCACCCGCCGGAACTCCCCGCGCGACACGCCCTCGGCGATCAGCGCGACCAGATCGCGGTGCCACGCACCCTCGATGGCCGCCTGCCGGGCACGCGCGTCGTCGTCGGCGTTCTGCGAGCGGTTCCAGACCTCCAGCCACAGCGTCCAGTGCGGGTCGCGGTGGCCGTCGGGGACGTACAGGTCGACGTAGGCGGAAAGACGCTCGCTCGCGGTACCGGTACCGGTGAGCAACCGGCCCCGCGCCGCACCGAGCCGGCCCTCGCTCCATTCCAGGGTCCGCAGCAGCAGTTCGTCCTTGGAGTGGAAGTAGTACAGGAGATGGCCGCTGCTCATCCCGACCTCGCGGCCGAGCGCCGCCATGGTGAGCTTCTCCAGACCGCGCTCGGCGATCATGTCCATGGCGGCGGCGAGGACGTCCTCGCGGGGCGGGGCGGGGGTGCGGCGGCGGGGGGACGGGGGCTCGGTCATGCCGGGACCCTTCGTACGGCGTCGGGGACGAACCGGGTCGCGTACTCGGTGGTGCAGTCCGCGGCTGCGATCGCCACCTCGGCACCGCACACGCACACCCGGTTGACGCCGTGCTCCCCGTCGGGACCACAGCAGCCCATGCCGCGCATGACGTCGGGATGGGCATCCAGTTCGACCACGTCGAGCGGATGCAGGACGTACGTGCCGCGCGGCCCGGCCGAGACGAGGAATCCACGCTCGTCGGACATCCACTTCCCGCCGGGCACCACGCCGTCGTACTCCTCGTCGTCCGGGACGGGTACGAACGGGGCCCCGTGCGGCAACGGGTCGACGGCGTAGGTGCCCCGCGGCATCGATGCCGGAGCCCGGCGCAGTCCGTCGGGTCCCGGCAGGCCGTCCCATCCCGGGGGCTCGGGGATCTCGGCGAGGAGCCGGACGGGGTCGGTCAGCCGGTGGCCGCACGCGGCGCAGAGCAGTACATCCACGCGTATGTTCTACCTGACCGCGGCCGTCACCGGACCTTCGGCTGCTGCTGGGTGATGCAGTGGATGCCGCCCCCACCCGCGAAGATCGTACGAGCGTCCACCAGGGTCACCGTCCGCTCGGGGAAGAGGCGGCGGAAGATCCCGGCGGCGATCTCGTCGCGCGGGTCGTCGAAGCCGCACAGCACCAGGCCGCCGTTGCAGATGTAGTGGTTGATGTAGGAGTAGTCGGCCCAGTGGCCGTCGGCCTCCAGGGCGGTCGGTGCGGGCACCTCCACGACCTCCAGCCTGCGGCCGCGCGCGTCGGTCGCCGACTTCAGGATGCCGATGACCTCCTTGGTGACCTCGTGGTCGGGGTGGGCCGGGTCCGGCTGGGAGTGCGCCACCACGACACCCGGCCGGGCGAAGGCGGCCACGATGTCGACGTGGCCCAGCGTGCCGAAGCCATGGGGCGGGTAGTCGCCGGTGAGGCCGCGCGGCAGCCAGATCGCCTTCTCCGTGCCGAGGTGGGCGTGGATCTCCGCCTCGGCCTCCTCCTTCGACCAGTGCGGGTTGCGCTCGGGGCCGAGCTGCACGGTCTCGGTGAGCAGCACGGTGCCCTCGCCGTCGACATGGATCGCGCCGCCCTCGTTGACCAGCCTCGAGGCGTACGTCTTCGCGCCCGCGAGGTCGGAGACATACGCGGCGATCTTGGAGTCGTGCTCCCAGCGGGCCCAGTCCTGCGCCCCCCAGCCGTTGAACGTCCAGTCCACGGCGGCCAGTTCGCCTCGGCCGTTGGTCAGGAAGGTGGGGCCGATGTCCCGCATCCAGGCGTCGTCCAGGTCGCGTTCGACGGTGTCGATGTCCGGGCCGAGCAGCGCCTGCGCCTGCGCCGACTGACCGGGACCGCAGACGACCGTCACCGGCTCGAAGCGGCGGATCGCACGGGCCACCGAGGCCCAGGCGGCGCGGGAGGCGGCGAGGTCGTCCGGGTCGTCGAAGGTGGGGTTGGGCCCCGGCCACGCCATCCAGGTGCGCTCGTGCGGGGTCCACTCGGCGGGCATACGGAAGCCGTCGGCGGCGGGGGTGGTCATATGGGTTCCCGGATCCTTGTGTCAGGCGGTCAGAGGAAGTAGAGGCGGTTGAGGGAGACGGAGTCGGCGGGCTCGGAGCGCAGCGGGTCGCCGTCGAGGGTGACCAGGCCGGTGCGCTGGTCGACGTCGACCGCTCCGATGCGGGCGTTCAGCCGCAGGTCGGCCGGGCCGATGCCCCGGGTGCCGCGCACGGCGACCCTTCTGCGCCTCGTGGGCATCGTGTCGTTGCCCTGGTCCAGGGCCGCCCGGGCGACGAACGCGACCGAGATGTCGGCCGCCGTGGCGCCGTAGGAGCCGAACTGCGGGCCCAGCACGAGGGGTTCGCAGGTGTCGGTGGCCGCGTTGGGGTCGCCGGTCACGCCGTACGCCGGGAAGCCGGCCTTGAGCACGAGCTGCGGCTTGGCACCGAAGTACTCCGGGCGCCACAGCACGATGTCGGCGAGCTTGCCGGCCTCGATCGAGCCGACCTCGTGGGAGAGGCCGTGCGCGATGGCGGGGTTGATGGTGAGCTTCGCCATGTAGCGCAGGACGCGGGCGTTGTCGTCGCCCTCGCCGTCGCCGTCCATCGGGCCCAGTTCGGCCTTCATCTTGCCGGCCATGGCGAAGGTGCGGCGGACCGTCTCACCGGCGCGGCCCATGCCCTGGGCGTCGGAGGAGGTGATGCCGATCGCGCCCAGGTCGTGCAGCACGTCCTCGGCGCCCATGGTGCCGGCGCGGATGCGGTCGCGGGCCATGGCGGCGTCGCCGGGCAGGTCGGGCTTGAGGTCGTGGACGGAGACGATCATGCCGTAGTGCTCGGCGACCGCGTCCCGGCCGAAGGGCAGGGTGGGGTTGGTGGAGGAGCCGATGACGTTGGGGACACCGGCCATCTTCAGCACGTTGGGCACGTGTCCGCCGCCGCAGCCCTCGATGTGGAAGGCGTGGATGGTCCGGCCCTGAAGCACCTTCAGGGTGTCCTCGACCGACAGGCACTCGTTCAGGCCGTCGCTGTGCAGGGCGACCTGGACGTCGTGCTCCTCGGCGACCCGCAGGGCGGTGTCCAGGGCCCGGGTGTGGGCGCCCATGTCCTCGTGCACCTTGAAGCCGGACGCGCCGCCCTCGGCCAGCGCCTCGACCAGAGGAGCGCTGTGGGACGACGAACCCCGGCCCAGGAAGCCGATGTTGACCGGCCAGGCGTCGAAGGCGTTGAAGGCGTGGCGCAGCGCCCAGGGCGAGTTGACGCCGACGCCCCACACGGGGCCGAACTCCTGGCCGATGACCGTGGTCACGCCGGAGGCGAGGGAGGCCTCCATGATGCGCGGCGACAGCAGGTGGACATGGGTGTCGACGGCCCCTGCGGTGGCGATCAGCCCCTCGCCGGAGACGATCGACGTGCCCGTGCCGACGACGACGTCGACGCCGTCGAGGGTGTCGGGATTGCCGGCCCGCCCGATCGAGCAGATCCGGCCCTCCCGGATGCCGATGGAGACCTTGCGGATGCCCTGCACCGGGTCGATCACGACGACGTTGCTGATGACGACGTCACAGGTCTCACGGACGGCGGCGGCCTTCAGGTGCAGTCCGTCGCGGGCGGTCTTGCCGAAGCCGGCCAGGAACTCGTCGCCGTGGCGCTGCGAGTCGGACTCCACGCGGATCGTGAGCCCGGAGTCGCCGAGGCGGATGCGGTCGCCGGCGCGGGGGCCGTGGGTGGCCGCGTACTCGTAGGGGTTCATCGGTTCTCCGCTCCCAGGTATCCGCAGGCTTCGGCCCTGCGCAGGGCCTCCTCCTTCGCGCCGGGCGCGTCCAGCGGCCCGTCGACCAGTCCGGCGAAGCCGATCGCGATCCGGTCGCCGCCGATCGGCACCAGTCCCACCTCGACGCTCTCGCCGGGGCCGAAGCGCACCGAGGAGCCCGCGGGGACGGCGAGCCGCATCCCGTAGGCCCTCTCCCGGGCGAAGTCCAGCCGCGGGTTGGCCTCGAAGAAGTGGAAGTGGGAGGTGACGGAGACCGGCACGGTCGCCGTGTTGGTGACCGTGAGCCGTACGACCGCCCCGGGCTCGGCGTGCTCGGGCGCCGGGAGCAGCGCGCCCGGTGCCTGGTCGCCGAGGCCGCCGCCGATGGGGTCGGAGACCACCGCGAGCCGGGAGCCGTCGTCGAAGACCGCCTCGACCATCACCTCGGTGACGACGTCGGCGACACCCGGCAGGACGTCCCCCGGGCCCAGCACGCAGCGGGCCGCCTCGATGGCCTCGGCGAGCCGCCGGCCGTCCCGGGCCGCCTCGCACACCGTGTCCGCGATCAGCGCGGTCGCCTCCGGCACGTTGAGCCTGAGGCCGCGCGCCCGGCGGGCCCGGGCCAGCTCGGCGGCTCCGAAGAGCAGCAGCCGGTCACGTTCCGTAGGGGTCAGTCTCACGACGCGGCACCTCCTTGCCTTCCATACTTTAGAACACCACTCTAAACACAGAATTCGTGAAACTGAAGCATTGACTGTCGGCTCAGCTTCACAGACATTGAACGTCGCTCAAACTGAACGGCGGGAGTCGAAGGAGACCAGCCATGCCGATAGAACAGCGCGGAGTCGACACCATCCCGGACGAGGAGCGGACCAGCGGTCCGCGCGACCTCGTCTCGATCCTGCTCGGCTCCAACCTCTGCCTCGGGGTGATCATCTTCGGCTGGCTGCCGCCGTCCTTCGGGCTCGGCTGGTGGGCGTCGGTCAGCTCGATCGTGGCGGGCACGATCGTCGGTACGGCGGTGACGGCACCGCTGGCCCTGATCTCCCTGCGCACCGCGACCAACCTCTCCACCTCCTCCGGCGCCCAGTTCGGGGTCCGGGGCCGGCTGGTCGGCTCGGTCGTCGGCCTGCTGCTCGCCCTCGGGTACACCGCTCTGACCGTGTGGATCGGCGGCGACGTGATGATCGGCGTGCTCGGCCGGATGTTCGGCCTGCCCGCGGACGGGGCGTCGTACGCCGTCGTCTACGCGCTGCTGGCCGGCGCCACGGTCGCGGGCGCGGTGTACGGCTACCGGGTGCTGCTGAACATGTCCAAGGTCCTGTCCATCGCCATGACCGTCCTGCTGCTGCTCGGCGTCCTCGCCTACGCCCCGCACTTCACCACCGCGGCCATGCCCCAGGCGGGCGGCTATCTGCTCGGCTCCTTCTGGCCGACCTGGTTCCTGTCGGCCGTGGCCGCCGGCCTGTCCGGTCCCATCGCCTTCATCACCCTGCTCGGCGACTACACCCGCTACATCTCCCCCGTCCGGCACTCGGGCCGCCGCGTCCTGAGGGCCACTTGGCTGGGCCTGACCCTGGGCCTGCTGGTGCCGCAGCTGTTCGGCACGTTCACGGCGTACGGCGCCCACGCGGCGCTCGACTACGCCGGTCCGCTGGTCGCGGCCTCGCCCACCTGGTACCTGATCCCGCTGCTGCTGTCCGCCTCGGCCGGCTCGGTCGGCAACGCCGGTCTCATGCTGTACTCCATGGGCCTGGACCTGGACGCCATCCTGCCCCGGGCCTCCCGCGCCCGCGCCACCTACACGGTCGCGATCGTCGCCACGGCCTGCGTGTTCGTCGGCCACTACGCCTGGAACGCCCAGTCCGCGATGACGTCCTTCGTCCTGCTCCTCACCGCCATCGGCACCCCGTGGGCCGTGATCACCCTCATCGGCTTCGCCCGCTGCCGGGGTGTGTACGACGCCGACGCCCTGCAGGTCTTCAACCGCCGTTCGCGGGGCGGAATCTACTGGTACCGGGCCGGCTGGAACATCCGGGCGACCGTCTCCTGGGCCCTGGGCGCCGGCGTCGGTCTGCTGGCGGTGTCCCTGCCGTCGTACCAGGGCCCGCTGCTGCGCCTGACCGGCGGCGTGGACTGCAGCTTCCTGCTGTCGGGCGCGGTCGGCGGCCTGATCTACCTGATCCTGGCGCCCCGGCAGCAGGCATCGGCCCGCGTCGAGGCCGCACAGGAACCGGTCGGCGCGGAGAGCGGGCGCCAGGCGGTCACCCCGCCTCCAGGCCCGGCAGGAAACGGTCCGCGCCGAACGCCGGCTTCAGGTCGGTGAACCAGGTCGCGCCCTCGTCGTACGCGGCGAAGAACGGCCGGTCCACCAGCTCCGGGTCACGGGCCTGGATGAGGTGGAGCACGAAGACCTTCTCGCCCGCCACCTCGGCGACGCCGTCCACGCAGACCTTGCCCGGCATCGCCGACATCACCGGTCCGCGCACCGTGCGGGCGAGCCCGGAGACCCGGGCGTAGGCGTCACGGAAGATCGCGTGACCGCGGGCCAGCGGCACCCCGAAGTAGCCCTGCGGGCCGGTGTCCCGCTCCACGAACTGGTAGTACGGCACCGCCCCCAGCGCGGTCGTCTCCTCCCACAGCTCCGCCCACGCCTCGGCGCTGTCGTTGATCCCGGCGACCAGCGGCCCCTGGCAGCGGATCACGGCGCCGGTGTCCCGCACCCGGCGCATCGCCTCCCGCACCACCGGCGGGCGCAGTTCCCGCGGGTGCGTGAAGTGGGCCATGAGCGCCAGGTGGCGGCCACTGGCGACGACCTTCTCGAAGAGCCGCAACAGGTCGTCGGCGTCCCGGTCGGCCAGGAAGCGGTACGGCCAGAAGGCGAGCGCCTTGGTGCCGATCCGGACCGAGCGGACGGTGTCGATCCCAAGCAGCGGCTCCACATAGCGGCGCAGCACCTCGGTGCTCATCACCAGCGGGTCGCCGCCGGTGATGAGCGTGCTGCTCACCTCGGGGTGGGCACGCAGATACGCGCTGGTGGCGGCGATGTCGTCGGTGGCGATGCGCAGCTCGGACTCGCCGACGAACTGCGGCCAGCGGAAGCAGTAGGTGCAGTAGGCGTGGCAGGTCTGGCCCTGCCGCGGGAAGACCAGCACCGTCTCGTCGTACTTGTGCTGTAGCCCCGTCAGGCGGCGGCCCTCGTGCACGGGGACGTTGGCGTCGAGCTGGCCGGAGGGGTGCGGGTTGAGCCGCATCCGGATCTCGTGCGCGGCGCGCCGGACCTCGGCGTCGGGCGCGTCCTGCGCGAGCAGGTCCGCCATCCGGCGCAGCTCGTGCGCGGGCAGCATGCCGCTCTGCGGGAAGGTCAGCCGGAAGACGGGGTCGTCGGGGACGGCCGACCAGTCGATCAGTTCGTCCACGACGTAGGAGTTCGTGCGGAAGGGCAGGACCGCCGACACGGCCCGCAGCGCGAGCCGCTCGGCGGGCGGCAGGGACACCCGGTCCAGCAGTCCGTCCAGGTCACGGGGGGTGAAGGCGCGATACCGGGGTCTCGCGTCCCAAGCGGGGTGGAGCGCTGAACTCATCTGTGCCAGGGCCTCTATTCTGTGCCGGGTCCGCTATTCCGTGACCAGGACCGGCGGTCGCAGCTCTACGAAGGCGGCCGCTGACGCATCGTACTTCTCCGCGAAATGCTGGATGAGTAGCGCGTGCAGCGGACTTTCGTCGTCGACCACGATCAGCTCGTGCCCGCCCGGTACGGCCAAGGCGGCGCTGTGGGCGGAGAGTTGGTCGAGGCGGTGCCGGGCCAGGTACGACACCAGGTCGGGCCCGGCCACGTACAGGCGGTCCTCGACGGACACGAACGGGCAGCGGAACTCCCGGCGGCCGTCGGAGGCGTCGACCAGCGTGAGCGGCAGCCGGTTGAACTGCTCCATCGGCTTGCTCTGCCCCCACAGCTCGTCGAAGCGCTGCTCCACGAAGGTGCCGAGCGGGGAGCGGACGGCGACCTCCAGCTGGACGCCCTCGCCGGAGAGCCGGCCCACCGTCAGGAAGGAGACCAGACAGCGCTCGTCCCAGCGGTAGAGCGTCACACCGGGGGACGTCTGGCACAGGCGGACCTCGAGCAGGGCGCGGGAGGTGTCGTCCAGGCGGCGCGCGAAGTGGTCCAGGGTGCGCAGGTTGCGCATGATGTCGCGGCGGATGTCGGCGCTCTGCTCGCCCAGTTCACGGCCGCGCAGGATGACGGCGAGCGAGTCGGGGTCCAGCAGCAGGATCTGCACCCGCGCCCCGTGCGCGGTGGCCGCTTTGATCCCCCGGAAGAGACGCTCGGAGAACTGCGGCCCGAACAGGTTGGAGAAGGTGTCCAGCACCTTCACGCAGGCCGTGGCGCCGTGCACCTGGGAGGCGAACCACTCGTAGTCCAGCCGGGTGTGCTCACGCACCCGGCCTTCCTGGGCACGGGAGATCAGCGGCCCGATCACGAACACGGTGACGACCACGCCGACGAGGTCGGTGCCGAGGTTGAGGGCGAGGTTCTGCTGGTAGGCGTCCATGCCGTGAGCGGTCCACAGCAGCAGGGCGGCGCAGCCGGCCAGGGCCGCCAGCGCGGTGACGCTCTGCGGACGGCGCGGGGTGCGTAACGCGCGCAGTAACCAGCGCAGTCGTGGCACCGGCGACCATGCGTTCACGTGCGCCCCTCCCCCGTGTCGGGTGTCACCCCGGATGCGTGTCCGCGGGGGCGCGCGCCCCCGCGGAAGGGGTGGATACCCGGGCGGGAGCGGGGGTACGCCTCGAACGCGCGCACCCTTCACTCCCGTCGGGCAGCCGGTGAAGCGGACGTCAGCCGATCTTGTGCATCCAGCTGTGCTTGTCCTCCGTCACGCCGCGCTGGATGCCGAGCAGGGCCTCGCGCAGGCGGAGGGTGACCTCGCCGGGGGTGCCGTCGCCGTGGGTCCAGGCGTCCGTCCTGGTCTTGACGTGGCCGATGGGCGTGACGACGGCGGCGGTGCCGCAGGCGAAGACCTCGGTGAGGGCACCGGAGGCCGCGTCCGCGCGCCACTGCTCCAGGGTGACCACGCCTTCCTCGGCGGTGTAGCCGAGGTCGCGGGCGACCTGCAGGAGGGAGTCGCGGGTGATGCCCTCGAGGATCGATCCGGTCAGCTCGGGGGTGACGATCCGGTCGCCGTAGACGAAGGCGACGTTCATGCTGCCGCTCTCCTCGACCTTGGTGCGGGTGACCGCGTCGAGGTAGACGACCTGGTCGCAGCCGTGCGCGGCGGCCTCGGCCTGCGGAAGCAGGGAGGCGGCGTAGTTGCCGCCGGTCTTGGCGTCGCCGGTGCCGCCGGGGACGGCGCGGACGTGGTCCTCGGAGACCCAGATGGTGACCGGCTTGACGCCACCGGCGAAGTACGCGCCGGAGGGCGAGGCGATGAGCATGAACAGGTACTCGTTCGCCGGGTGCACGCCGAGCGCGGCCTCCGTGGCGAACATGAAGGGGCGCAGGTACAGGGACTGTTCGCCACCGTGCGGCGGAACCCAGTCGGCGTCCTGGGTGAGCAGCGCGTCCAGCGCGGCGATGAACAGCTCCTCGGGCAGCTCGGCCATGGCCATGCGGCGGGCGGAGTTACGGAAACGGCGGGCGTTCGCCTCGGGGCGGAACAGCGCGATCGAGCCGTCGGGCTGGCGGTAGGCCTTCAGTCCCTCGAAGATCTCCTGGCCGTAGTGCAGGACATGGGTGGAGGGGTCGAGGGAGATCGGCCCGTACGGGACGAGCTGGGCGTCGTGCCAGCCGCGGCCCTCCGTCCACTTGATCGTCACCATGTGGTCGGTGAAGTGGCGGCCGAACCCGGGGTTGGCCAGGATCGCCTCGCGCTCTGCGGCGGCGAGGGGGCTGGCGGAGGGCTTGAGCTCGATCGTGGGCGTCGTCATGAGTGATGTGTCCTTCACCGGTTGTTGTGACGGGCCGCGCTCACGCCCCGTCACTGCGACCTGCCAGTGCGAGGACGTCCGAGCTTTCCCTCATGCCGCGGCTCCGCGTCCGATTATCGCGCGGGCCCCGCGGCGGAAGGAATGGGGGTGAAAGCGGCCCGGGGTCGATGGTGGCACCCGGCGGGGACATGGGAAAGCCGCCGGGCGGTCGTCCGACCCGGCGGCCTCTCGTGAGTGAGCGCCGGGTCAGCCGGCTACTCGGGCGGCGAGCGCGTCGCCGATCTGCGAGGTGCTGCGGGCACCCAGGGCGGCGCGCTCGGTCAGGTCCGCGGCGACCGCCGCGTCGATGCGGTCGGCCTCGGCGCCGTAGCCGAGGTGGCGCAGCAGCAGGGCGACGGACAGGACCGTGGCGGTGGGGTCGGCCTTGCCCTGGCCGGCGATGTCGGGCGCGGAACCGTGGACCGGCTCGAACATCGAGGGGAACTCGCGGGAGGGGTTGATGTTCCCGCTCGCGGCCACGCCGATGCCGCCGGAGACGGCCGCGGCGAGGTCGGTGATGATGTCGCCGAAGAGGTTGTCGGTGACGATCACGTCGAAGCGGCCCGGGTCGGTGACCAGGTAGATGGTCGCGGCGTCGACGTGGATGTAGTCGGTGGTGACCTCGGGGAACTCCTTGGCCACCTTGTTGAAGACGTTCGTCCACAGGTGACCCGCGAAGGCCAGCACGTTGTTCTTGTGGACGAGCGTGAGCTTCTTGCGCGGGCGGGCCTGGGCGCGGGCGAAGGCGTCGCGGACCACGCGCTCGACACCGAAGGCGGTGTTGACGGAGACCTCGGTGGCGACCTCGTGCTCGGTGCCCTTGCGGATGGTGCCGCCGTTGCCGGTGTACGGGCCCTCGGTGCCCTCGCGGACCACGACGAAGTCGATCTCCGGCTGGCCGGCGAGCGGGGTGGCGACACCGGGCAGGAGCTTCGACGGGCGCAGGTTGACGTGGTGGTCGAAGGCGAAGCGGAGCTTGAGGAGGAAGCCGCGCTCCAGGACGCCGGACGGCACCGACGGGTCGCCGATGGCGCCGAGCAGGATGGCGTCGTGCTGCTTCAGCGCGTCGAGGTCGGCGTCGGTGAGGGTCTCACCGGTGGCGTGGTAGCGCCGGGCGCCGAAGTCGTACTCCTTGGTCTCCAGCTTCACGTCCTCGGGCAGGACGGCGGAGAGGACCTTGAGACCCTCGGACACGACTTCCTGTCCGATGCCGTCCCCGGGGATCACTGCGAGATCGATGCTGCGAGACATGCGGGCACCCTACTCCTCGTCCCAGGTGATGACATGGCCCGTCCGTCATTTGGACGGCGGGAACGGCCCGAACGGCGTCGTGCGAGGACTCAGTGGCCGGTCGCGCCGCCGTTGTCGCGGCGGTCCAGGGCGCGCTGGAGGGCGGCGGCGGCGTTCTTGCGGTCGGACTCGCTCGTGCGGGTCACGTGGCGGACGCGGCGGCGGACGGTCGTCTCGGCCATGGGAATCGACTCCTTCGGCAAACACGGAGCACGGCAATGAGAGATTGCGAGACGCCGGAGGGGGCGGGGAGCCGAGGGCCGCAGGGGTTGCCTGCACGGGGCCCGGCTCACGACCGCCATTCGCTTGATCGAGCGAGACGTTCGGCTCCTACAAAACTAAGGGAGCGGCCCGCTCCTGTCTGCACAATTACTCGGACTTCCTACTATCTGAGACGGCAGACCCCGTCACACCGCTCTGAGCTGGCCTTTCGTGCGTTCGGGTGAGGGCGGGGTCGGCACGATCAGCCGGTACAACACCCGGACGCCCCGCCCGTCCACCGGGACGCCGGCGAACCGTCAGGTGATGTCCCCGTCCCGCCAGTCGAGGACCAGCTCCCGGCCGGGGTCCAGCGGCCCGGCGAGCGCGGGCCGCACATGGACGCCCCCCTCCTCCTCCGGCAGCCGTACGATCCCGTCCGGCGACAGGGCGTGCACCTGCCCGGCCCACCGCTGCCAGCCCCGGGCCGCGTACAGCAGGGCCCCCTCCTGGCTCGCGGAGAGCGCGCCGAGGTCGTAGGCCCGGTCGATCACCCGCTCCAGCTCGGCCATCACCCGCCCGCCCAGCCCGGTGCGCCGCGCGTCCGGCCGTACGGCGACGGCCTCGACATACCCGGTGCGCAGCCAGCGCCCCCCGTGCCGGATGCGCCGCATCACCACGGACCCGTGCGCGGCGAGCCCGCCCCTGTCCTGCAGGAGCACATGCATCCCGCCGAGCCCGTGATCCCAGTCGTCGTCGGAGAAGTTCCCGTCGAACGCCTCGTCCAACAGGGTGCGGGCGGCGTCGAGTTCGGCGGGTTCGAGGTCGGCGGTGTGGGCCAGACGCAGTCGGACGACCATGGCGCCATCGTCTCACCCCGACTGCTGAGCGAGGGACCGTCCACGGATGGGAACGGGCCGGCAGGCCTGCTCAGAGGTCAGGCTTGCCGGCCCGTGTTCACGGGGGCTGGGGATCAGCCCATGTGCGGGTAGGAGTAGTCGGTCGGCGGGACCAGGGTCTCCTTGATGGCGCGGGTCAGGGTCCAGCGCAGCAGGTTCTGCGGGGCGCCGGCCTTGTCGTTGGTGCCGGAGGCACGGCCGCCGCCGAAGGGCTGCTGGCCGACGACGGCGCCGGTCGACTTGTCGTTGATGTAGAAGTTGCCGGCCGCGTAGCGGAGCTTCTCCATCGTGTAGGCCGCGGCGGCACGGTCGCCCGCGATGACCGAACCGGTGAGCGCGTAGTCGGACACCGACTCCATCTGGGTCAGCATCTCGTCGTACTTCTCGTCCTCGTAGACGTGCACGGCGAGGAACGGGCCGAAGTACTCGGTGCGGAAGACCTCGTTCTCCGGGTCGGAGCACTCGACGACCGTCGGGCGGACGAAGTAGCCGACCGAGTCGTCGTAGCTGCCGCCCGCGACGATCGTGCAGGCCGGGTCCTCCTTGGCGCGGTCGATCGCGGCCTTGTTCTTGGCGAAGGCACGGTCGTCGATCACGGCGCCGATGAAGTTCGACAGGTCGGTGACGTCACCCATGGTCAGGTAGTCGACCTCGGCCGCGAACTCCTCCTTGAAGCCGCTGTTCCAGATCGACGCCGGGATGTACGCCCGGGAGGTCGCGGAGCACTTCTGGCCCTGGTACTCGAAGGCACCGCGGGTCAGGGCGGTCTTCAGCACCGCGCGGTCCGCGCTCGGGTGGGCGACCAGGAAGTCCTTGCCGCCGGTCTCGCCGACCAGACGCGGGTAGGAGCGGTACTTCTCGATGTTGTTGCCGACCGTCTTCCACAGGTACTGGAAGGTCTTGGTCGACCCGGTGAAGTGGATACCGGCCAGGTCGCGGTGTTCCAGGGCGACCTTGGAGACCTCGATGCCGTCACCCGTGACCAGGTTGATGACGCCCTTGGGGAGACCGGCCTCCTCCAGCAGCTGCATCAGCAGGACGGCGGCGTGGGTCTGCGTCGGGGACGGCTTCCAGACGACGACGTTGCCCATCAGCGCGGGCGCGGTGGGCAGGTTGCCCGCGATGGCGCTGAAGTTGAAGGGCGTGATCGCGTAGACGAACCCCTCCAGCGGGCGGTGGTCCAGGCGGTTCCACACGCCCGGGGAGTTCGCCGGGGGCTGCTCGGCGAGGATCTGGCGGGCGTAGTGGACGTTGAAGCGCCAGAAGTCGACCAGCTCACAGGGGCTGTCGATCTCCGCCTGCTGCGCGGTCTTCGACTGGCCGAGCATGGTGGAGGCGGCGATCGTCTCGCGCCAGGGGCCGGCAAGCAGCTCGGCGGCGCGCAGGATGATCGCGGCGCGGTCGTCGAAGGACATGGCGCGCCAGGCCGGGGCGGCGCCCAGGGCGGCGTCGATGGCGTCCCGCGCGTCCTGCTGGGTGGCGTGGCGGCCGGTGCCGATGACGGCCTTGTGGTTGTGCGGCTGGACCACCTGGAACGGCTCGCCGCCGCCCATCCGCTTCTCGCCGCCGATGGTCATCGGCAGGTCGATCGGGTTCTCGGCCAGCTCCTTGAGCTTGGCCTCCAGCCGGGTGCGCTCGGGCGAGCCGGGGGCGTAGCCGTGCACCGGCTCGTTGACCGGGGTGGGGACCTGGGTCACAGCGTCCATGGGTTCCGTAACTCCTTGTACGTGAGCGGGTGTTCGGACTCAGCCCTTGCTGACCATCGAGCGGAGGAAGAAGCGCAGGTTCGCGGGCTTCTCCGCCAGACGGCGCATGAAGTAGCCGTACCAGTCGGTGCCGTAGGCGGTGTAGACGCGCATGCGGTGGCCCTCGGCGGCCAGGCGCAGGTGCTCGTCGCCGCGGATGCCGTACAGCATCTGGAACTCGTACTCGTCCAGCTTGCGGCCGGCCTTGTGGGCCAGCTCCTGGGCGATGGCGATCAGGCGCGGGTCGTGCGACCCGATCATCGGGTACCCCTCGCCCTCCATCAGGATCCGCAGAATACGGACGTACGCCTTGTCGATCTCGTGCTTCTGCTGGTAGGCGACCTCGGCGGGCTCCTTGTAGGCGCCCTTGACCAGGCGGACGCGGCTGCCGGCGGCGGCGAGGCGGCGGGCGTCGGCCTCGGTGCGGAAGAGGTAGGCCTGGATGACACAGCCGGTCTGCGGGAAGTCCTTCCGCAGCTCCTCGTGGATGGCGAACATCGAGTCGAGGGTGGTGTGGTCCTCGGCGTCCAGCGTCACGGTCGTACCGATGGCGGCGGCGGCCTCGACGACCGGGCGGACGTTGGCGAGGGCGAGCTCGTGACCACCGGGGAGCGCCTGGCCGAACATGGACAGCTTGACCGACATCTCGACCCGCTCGCCGAGCTGCAGGTCCTTGAGGTGGTCGATCAGCAGCAGATAGGCGTCCCGGGCGGCGGTGGCCTGCTCGGGGGTGGTGATGTCCTCGCCGACGACGTCCATCGTCAGCTCCAGGCCCCTGGCCGTCAGGTCCTTGATGATCGGCACGATGTCGGCCACGGTCTCGCCGGGGATGAAGCGGTCGACGACCTGCTTGGTCACCGGGGCCGCCGAGATCAGGCGTCGCATCCGGTCGCTGCGCGACGCGGCGAGAATCACGGGACCCAGCACGGGGCACCTCCACAGACAAGCACGAAATCGGCCATCACCCAACGATTCGGGTACGGCACGGAGAACCACCGTGAAACCTAAGGATCTCTCCGATCGTGGGCCATCGACAGCTGTCACGCATCCGTGCACGGGATCTCAGACAAGTGTATGAAGGCCGCCGGAAAATGAGGGAGAATGCCCGAGTGGCGGCGGATTTCAAGGCCTTCAAGGGCGATTACCAGGAGCTGGTGGACGAGATCTCGGAGCTGCTCGGGGTCCCGGCGACCCTGGAGAACCGCGACTTCGAGCTGATCGCCTTCGGGGCGTACGACAGCGAGGGCGAGCTGGATCCCTCCGCGCTGGACCCGGTGCGCACCCGCTCGATCCTGACCCGGCGCTCCACGGCCACGGTCCGGGCGTGGTTCGAGGGCTTCGGCATCACCCGCGCGACCGGCCCCGTACGGATCCCGCCGAGCCCGGAGGCGGGCGTGTATCGCGGCCGTATCTGCCTCC
Source organism: Streptomyces sp. NPDC001093 (assembly GCF_040298985.1). NCBI lineage: Bacteria > Bacillati > Actinomycetota > Actinomycetes > Kitasatosporales > Streptomycetaceae > Streptomyces > Streptomyces sp. NPDC001093. The sequence goes on from NZ_JBEPBF010000101.1 coordinate 36,946, forward strand.
CGGTACGCCATCGGGGTGTCGTCCTCGGCTACGTCTGGCTGGTGGACGGCGACCCCGGGCCGACGGACACCCAGCTGACCGCCGCGATGGAGGTGGCGGGCCGGATCGGCGCGCTGCTGGCCGACGAGGCGGAGGCCGGGGCCGGGCTGAGCCGGGAGCTGCGGGCGGTGCTCACCGCCGAGCACGGCTGGCAGCAGGACATGGCGGTGGCGGAACTGCGCACCGCGCTCGGCCCCCGCGCCGACGGCCCGCTCACCCTCGTCTGCGTGGCCCCCTGGCCCTCGGCCGACCCCGACGACGCCCCCGCCGCCCGCGCGGTCCCCCATGCCGTCGCCCTGTGCACCCTCCCCTGGGGCACGTCGGAGCAGAGCCTCGCGCTCCTGGTGCGCCTGCGGACCACGGAGGTGACCACCCCCGCACTGGCGGCGGCTTCGCGGTTGCTGAAGGAGGCCGAGGGGGGTCGTGGTGGTGCGACGGGTGCGGGCCGGGGGGCCGGGGCGCCGGGAGCCGCGGGGCGGGGAGGCGGGGCCGCGGGAGAGACGGCGCGCGACGCGGGGGCCGGCGGAGGAGCCGGGCG
>NZ_JBEPBF010000102.1:0-37420 GCF_040298985.1 Streptomyces sp. NPDC001093
CGGAAGCCGTTCTGACGGCACCGGCGCCGCACCCGCACCACACGAGCCCATGAGCCCGTACCAGGGAAGACACCGGAAGGACCCCCCTGTGACCACTCACGTGGACCCTCAAGCCGCACCGGCACCGGCGGAGGAGTTCCTCAACCGGCCCGCCACCCTCAGCCAGCGCATCCACTCGGTGCTGCACCGTCAGCCGGCGCTCAGCCCGGCCATCGTCCTGGTGCTCGCCGCCGTGGTGTTCTCCCTGGTGAACGAACGCTTCTATGCGTTGCAGAACCTCTCGCTGGTGGCCCAGCAAGTGGCCGTCATCGGTTCGCTCGCCGTCGGACAGACGGTCATCATCCTCACCGCTGGCATCGACCTGTCGATCGGCGCCGTCATGGTGCTGGCCTCGCTGCTGATGTCGAAGCTCGTCGCGGACAGCCACTGGCCCGGTTGGCTCGCCCTGCTGGCCGGTGCGGTCGTCGCGATAGCCGCCCAGGCCGTCAACGGGCTGCTGGTGACCAAGATCAAGCTGCCTCCCTTCATCGTCACGCTCGGCACCCTCAGCGTCTTCACCGCGATCACCCTCATCTACGCCAAGGGCCAGACCATCTCGCTGCAGCCGGGCAACATCCTCATGTGGAGCGGCCAGACGGTCTCCCTCGGCCAGCTGAACCTGACCTACGGCGTGCTGCTCATGATCGCCCTGTACGCGGTGGTCGGCTACGCCCTGCGCTACACCGCCTGGGGACGCCACCTCTACGCGGTCGGCGACGACATCGAGGCGGCCCGCCTCGCCGGCATCTCCGTCAACCGTGTCCTGCTCAGCGCCTACATGCTGGCCGGGCTCACCATCGCCGTGGCGGCGTGGGTCCTCGTCGGCCGGGTCGGCGGCGGCGACCCCAACAGCGGCCTGAACGCCAACCTGCAGTCCATCACCGCCGTCGTCATCGGCGGCACCAGCCTCTTCGGCGGACGCGGAGTGGTCTTCGGCTCGCTGATCGGCGCGCTGATCGTCCAGGTCTTCGTCAACGGCCTCGCCTTGGCCGGCATCGACCCGAACTACCAAGTCCTCGCAGTCGGCGTCCTCGTGATCGCGGCTGTCTCCGTCGACCAGTGGATCCGGAGTGTGAAGTCGTGACGACCGCCACCGCCCCCGTTCTCGAGGCCAAGGGCCTGGTCAAGGTCTTCGGCAGGGTCGTCGGCCTGAACGACGTCGACCTCACCCTCTACCCCGGCGAGGTCCTCGCCGTCATCGGCGACAACGGCGCCGGCAAGTCCACCCTGATCAAGTGCCTGTCCGGGGCCCTCGTACCCGACCAGGGAAGCATCCTCGTCGACGGCAAGGAGGTCCACTTCAAGCGGCCCCAGGACGCCCGCGACGCCGGTATCGAGACGGTCTACCAGACCCTCGCCGTGGCCCCTGCCCTGGACATCGCCAGCAACCTCTTCCTCGCCCGCGAGATCCGCCGCAAGGGCATCCTCGGCTCAGTGTTCCGCATGCTCGACACCGGCGAGATGAAGAAGCAGGCCGCCGACCACATCAAGCGGCTCGGCATCGGCACCCTGCAGAACATCAACCAGGCGGTGGAGACGCTCTCCGGCGGCCAGCGCCAGTCCGTCGCCGTCGCCCGCACCGCGGCCTTCGGCGGCCGGGTGGTGATCCTCGACGAACCCACCGCCGCCCTCGGCGTCCGCGAGACCGGACAGGTCCTCAAACTCGTCCGCGACCTGCGCGACCAGGGCCTCGGCGTCATCCTCATCAGCCACAACATGCCCAACGTCTTCGAGGTCGCCGACCGCATCCACATCCAGCGACTCGGCGGCTGCGCGGGCGTCATCACCCCGCAGTCCCACTCGATGGAGGACGCGGTGGCCATCATGACGGGCGCGAAGAAGCTCGCTCCCGAGGCGAGCTGAAGGGAACCACAGGGGACATGACCGCCGAGTACCGGATCACCGAGGACCGCCTCGGCGGCGAACCCACCCTCGTCGTCTCCGCGCCGGACGGTTCGGCACACGCCGTGCTCGCCCTGCGCGGAGCGACCCTGCTGAGCTGGCAGGTCAGGTGCGGAGAGGCCGGCCCGCTGAAGGAGTTGACGGACGGCTACCGCGACGAAAAGGAACTCCTCTGTCAGGACGGCGTACGCGCCGGCCTGATGGCCCCCTTCACCAACCGCGTAGCCGACGGCCGCTACCGCTACGACGGACACGACCACGACCTGCTCCCCGGCCGCCACGGGGACCGCACGATCTACCACGGCTTCGCCCGCGAGACACCGTTCGAACTCGTCCACGCCACCACGACGGCCGACTCCGCCCGACTGCTGCTGCGCACCACGAGTATCAGACCGGCCCGGTACCCCGGCTACCCCTTCGCCCTCGACCTCGAAGCCGAATACACCATCACCGGCCGCGAGCTGAGCATGGTGATCCGGGCGACGAACATGGGCGACACCACCGCCCCCTACGCGGCGGGTTGGCATCCGTACTTCGCTCTGTCGCAGTCCATCGATGACCTGGTCCTGCAGATCCCCGCGCACACCGTGATCCGCACCGACGCCTCCCTCATCCCACTGGCGGGCGACGCCGCCCTGCTCCCTCTCGACCAGTGCCCCGAGATGGACTTCCGGATGCCGAAACGACTCGGCGACGCGGTCATCGATGCCTGCTTCGCGGACCTGACTCCCGGCCCTGGCGGCCGGATCGAGACAGTACTGACCAACCCCCCGACCGGCGAGGAACTGCGGGTCTGGCAGTACAGCGGGAACATGCACGTCTTCACCGGAGACACCCTGGCCCGCGACCGGCGCGCCTCCATCGCACTCGAACCCGTCGAGACGATGACCAACGCCTTCAACCGCACCGAACACGCCACCGCCCTTGCCCTGGAACCCGGTCAGCGAAGGGAGTTCAGCTTCGGGGTCGTGTACGGGGCTTCGGGAACCCAAGGCTGAGCTGGGGCCCGCCGGTAAGCCTTGTTGGACTCGAACCCACAACCAATGGATCAAGAGTCCTGGCCAAGGCTTGCCGGGTGGTTCCGGATGCTGCTTCGCTTTCCGGAACCACCTGGTCAAAGCAGGTGTGCCGTGATGCCCGGTGCGGCTCGTGACGGCCCGTGTCGCAGTGTTCGCTCACGCATCGCTCACGCAGAAGAGCCCGGCTGAGCAGCGGTTCCGCGCGAAGACCGACCGCCGCCGCACAGGGCCCGATCACCTGCTGCCAGCGGGCGCGTCCCGTGATCGGGCGGCAGAATGGATCCGTCCCGGCCACTGGATGGCGCGAGGAGCGGACATGGAGATCAAGCCTCGGGCGGTCGTCCTCCCCAAGGAGACGGATCATCTCGAACAGGGGAAGTACGGGCCCGTTTTCCCCAGGACTCCGGCGTGCTACGGGTTCACCATCGTCGCGCGGGTCAAGCCCGGTCACGCCGATGCGATGCGCCAGTACGGCTACGCGCTGGCCGAGGCGCTGGAACAGGATCCGTACCTTCTGGCGCCGTTGAAGCTGCACTACCTGCGCTGGGTGCTCTTCGACGACGACACCCGCTTCATGTACCAGGGGATCTTCGACACCGACTTCGACAAGTACACCGAGGACGCCATCGCGCTGTTCTCGAAGGCGGGCGTGAGCACGGCGTTCGAGCATCTGGAGGGGTTCCCGGAGGACTGGCGGACCAATCCGGAGGCGTTCGTCAGGTTCGTCCGTGAGCACCACTGTCCGAGCTTCATCGAGTACGGGGAGTATCCGTACGTGACGGCGGACGAGATCAAGAAGGCATTGCGGATCAAGAGCGCTCTGTCGGAGATGCTCGACCAGATGCAGTGAGGCTGGGAGCTGGGCGATGAGCGAGACCAGAACAGCGCGGGTCTACAACCAGCGGCACGTTCCGAGGAAGTACACGCCGACCGGGCGGCGTGTGAGCGTCTACGTGTCGTGGAGCTATCCGGCCGAGGCGGGCCGGAACGCGGCCGAGCTGGACAACCGGTTCTCCACCCTGACGGAGGTGCGCCGGGTGGCGTGGCCTGCGTACGAGGACCCGAAGTGGTCGGACCCCTATCGGTTCCAGCAGGGCATCGCGGGCTCGCTGGAGCTGTTCTTCTGGGCCTGGGTGCCGTTCCAGGACTTCGTCGAGGAGGTGACGGGGCATCCCGTCCCGGTCTACCAACGCATCGACCAGGCCGGATTCCGTACCCCGCTGGATGAGCGGGTGCTCGACGACACGGACGTGCTGTTCGTCTTCGGACTGGACCACATGATCACCAGGCAGGAAGCCGAGCCGGGGGAGATAGGGGCGCTGCGGGCCTTCCTCGCCCGGGAGGAAGCCCGCCTGGTTCTGGGGCCCCACCACGACGTGGGCGCGTCGGACGATCTGTCCGTGCGGGAGGTGGAGTACCGCCACCACGGCGATCCCCTGGTGCCGCGCCAGCAACGGTTCGCCACCTACGTCAGGGACGTGATGAAGGGCCTGGGCGTGCCGGTCATCAACCGGTACGGGCTGCGTCCCGCCACCGGTGAGGGCAACCGGATCGCTCCTTTGTCGACCGTCAGGGATCTGGACGAGAAGGGGTGGCTGAACGGGGTCACGAACTTCAACTTCCACATGCACCTGCCGCACTACGCGGTGACCAGTGATGAGCCGAAGGCCATCCATGTGCTGGCCCGGCAGCCGATCGACACTTCCCGGCCCCATCCGTTCACCGACGAGGGGAACAGCGAGTTCAACATGTTCCTGTGGATGCCCCCGGGCGGTGACCGCGCGGCCGATGTGCTGCTGGCCGACTCGACGATCTTCAGCACGCTCTTCGGCGCCGACGACAGCCTGCGGAATTTCTGGCGCAACCTCGTCTCGTAGCGATGCCGCAGGGAGGCCGACGTGAGCGCACCCACCCACGTCACACTCGAAGTCGACGACATCCAGCGCGGGGTCCTCAGCCCACGCCCCACCCCGTATGCGGCGACGTACCTCGTCTTCCGCATCGACGACCGCGCCCAGGGCCGGGAGCTGATGCGGCGGGCGAGCGCGGCGGTGACCTCCGCCGCCGACACCTCCAGTCCCCTGGGGGACACCTGGGTCAGTGTCGCCGTTACTTGCTGGGGCCTTGAGGCCCTGGGGGTGCCGCGCTCATCGCTGGAGTCGTTCGCCTGGGAGTTTCGGCAAGGCATGGCGGCACGCGCACGAGCGCTGCGCGACGAGGGCGACAGCAGCCCACAGCACTGGGAAGCACCGCTCGGTACCCGCGACGTCCATGTGGTGATCACGGCGATCGCACCCGACCCCCCTCGCCTGGAGGCGGCCATCGACCGCGCCCGTCCCGCCTACGAGCGTCTCTCCGGCGTGACGGCCATCTGGAGGCAGGACTGCTACGCGCTGCCCACCGGGAAGGAACACTTCGGCTACCTCGACGGCGTCAGCCATCCAGCCGTGGAAGGCAGCGGCATCCCAGGGTCCAACAGGCTGGAAGCGCCCCTGAAGAGCGGCGAGTTCGTGCTCGGCTACCCGGATGAGATCGGCGGTGTCCAGACGCCTCAGCCGGCCGTGCTCGGGCGCAACGGCAGTTATGCGGTCTTCCGCAAGCTCCACCAGGACGTCGCCGCGTTCAGACGGTATCTGAGGGACAACTCCGCCGGCCCCGAGGACGAGGAGCTGATTGCGGCGAAGATCATGGGCCGCTGGCGCAGCGGGGCCCCACTGGCGCTCGCCCCGCGGCACGACGATCCCGGCCTCGGCACCGACCCCCACCGCCGCAACACCTTCCTGTACCAGCAGGACGACCCGACGGGATTCACCACGCCCGGCAGCTGCCACATCCGCCGGGCCAACCCGCGCGACGCCTCGGTGGCCGGGGAGGTACGGCTGCACCGCATGATCCGGCGCGGCGCCGTCTACGGACCGCCGCTGTCGGAAGGCGTACTGGAGGATGACGGGGCGGACCGCGGTCTGATGTTCGCGTTCATCGGCGCCCACCTGGGCCGGCAGTTCGAGTTCGTCCAGTCGCAGTGGATGAACGACGGCGTCTTCTTCGGGGCCGGCAACACGAAAGACCCCGTCGTCGGCGCCGCCGAGGGGCAGACCGGCTACACGATCCCCCGACGGCCCGTGCGGCGCCGCCTGGCCCCGCTGCCCCGGTTCGTCGTCACCCGTGGAGGCGAGTACTGCTTCCTGCCGAGCCTGAGCGCCCTGCGCTGGCTCGGGGACCTCCACGACTGACCGGGCGGACAAGCGCCATGGACACCCTGCATCTCGTCCTCAACTCGGTCACCGTCATCTTCATCGCGGCCACCATGTTCGCCGCCGGCCTGCGCGCCACCGTCCCGGCACTGCGTGGCGTCTTCGCTGACGTCCCCCTGCTGTTGCTGGCACTGATCGCCAACATGGTGGTCATCCCGCTGCTCGGCTGGGGCATCGGTGCACTGTTCGGTCTCCCCTCGGCCGCCTTCATCGCCCTCGTCCTGATCGCCTCCTCCCCCGGCGGCCCCTTCGGGGCGAAACTGGCGACCATCCAGCAGGGCGACATCGTCGCGGGCGCGGCAATGCAGGTACTGCTCGCCTCCCTCGGCAGCCTCACCTTCGCCCCCACCGCCAACGCCATCCTCACCGCCGCAGACATCGGCACCAAGGTCTCCCTCGACGTCGGCGCGATGGTGCGAACGGTGGCGCTCCTGCAACTCGTCCCCTTCGCCATCGGCCTGCTCATGCGCCGCTACGCCGAACCCACCGCACAGGCATGGCACCCCACGGCAGCCGCGGTCTCCAACATCACGTTCCTGATCGTGTTGGCGGGCATGCTGCTCGGCAGCTGGCACGACGTCGCCGACCTCTTCGGCTCACTCGCCCTGCTCGCGGGCTTCCTGCTCGCCGTCTTCGCCTTCGCCCTGGGAACCCTGCTGGCCACCGGCCCGATGACACGCCGCACCACCATGGGCGGCGTCGCCTCGGTGCGCAACGCAGGCCCGGCCCTGGCCGCCATCGGCCTCGCCTTCGCCGACCAGCCCGCCGTCCTGGGCGCACTCGCCGCGATCCTCCTCAGCGGCCTCGCGGCAGCCCTCCCGATCGCCACGCTGCTCAGCAGGCGCAGGAGTGCTCCGGAGACGCCGCAGGAACTCGCTGATCAGGCGGCCACTCAGTGATTCGCTTCCCGCAAAGGCCGACAGCATGGACTGGGCGGCCAGAGAGGCGGCGAAGAGCTGCACCCGCACGTGCAGCCGGAGTCCGCGAGCTGGTTCCGGATCCGACGACAACCGTGGCCAGCGGCCCAGGGCCCCCGGCGCTCCTCCGACTCTTTCCATCCGTCGAGTGACACCTGAAGACCACCGCTGAGGTAGCGGTACAGGGCGCTGGCAGTGGTATCGACGAATTCCCGGGGGATGGCCTCGGCATCGACCCAGCGTACGTGGGCGTGCTTGCGTGGTTCGCGGTTTTCGGGCTCGCCGGTCCATTCGTGGGCTGTGAAGACGACGGTGACGAAGCCGTTGGGGGCTTCCACGCCCCAGGCACCGTGAATGATGTGGGCGACCTTGAGAGACTCCGGCTTCACGATCAGGCCGGTCTCCTCGTACAGCTCGCGCACCGCGGTCTCGGTGATCGGCTCACCGGGCTCGCTCTTGCCGACGGACGGGTGGGTCATGCAGGCTCGGAGGGCTCGATGAGCCCTGGGCCACGCAAGTGGTTGACGGCCGATGCAGAGCACGAGGCCGGGCCTTTGCACGTAGGAAGGTCCGTCGGTCACTACGGCTTTCGATCGCCAGCCAGACCACTGTCGCCATGCGACGCGGACCGGAGGACTCCGTAGCGACGTGAACTTTCCGGGTGTCGGCGTTTCAGCCGGGGCGGCTGATCGCTGCCATTGATCAGGCACCCTGTGCGGTCACCGTTAATGTCGCGGAGGCGAGGGCACGACCGCGGAGGCGGCCGTGGGCCTACGGATGCCCAGCGACCCACGATGGATGCGATGTTGGTGGCCGGTGACGGTCGCCGCCCGCGCACACTGGGCGCCCCGGCAGCCGATGAACTCGGCAGCAAGTCCTGCGAGGATCATCCGACGCACAGGCCACCACCTGTGAACAGACGTGGACGCCCATGATCCAGTCAAGCTCACAGCGCACCCCCCGATGCGCTCCCCCAGGCCGCCCGCGAGACGGCAACCAGTCGACTGCGGTCAACGGTCGCCGGTACCATGATCGCACACTTCTCGAACATGTGTACCGATAATCGAGTGTGAGGCGACACCTGCAGGTGAAAGGCCGACCCAACCTGCTCGGCACTGACCCATCAACGAGAACGCAATGCCCGGCCGACGCGCCCCCACCCCGTTGGCGGCCGACCCCCGGCGGGTCTGCTGTGCCCCTTGCGCCGTCTACCGCATCCGGGGTGCGCCCACGTGAACGGTGTCGCAGAACACCGGGACCACATGCCTGCCCTGTGGGTCGGTGATCTGCAGGGATGCGCCGTAGTCGGTGTGCGCGGGGTGCGGTGGTAGAACCTCGATGCGTGGGTCGTCCTCGACCGGGATGGAGCAGGAACCGTCTGCGGCAGGGGCCGCAAGGTAGAAGAGCGGGAAGTCGACCGTCTTGTCATGATCCAGCACCAGCCGGACCGGCGCCTTCGCTTTCGGCTCCGACCAGACGGCCGGCCCTTTGCCCGCGTAAGCGTGCAGCTCCGGGTAGCCGTTGAAGGCGCAGGGTGCGGTGCTGGTGTTGGTCGCGCTCAGCAGAGCCGCCGGCGCCCTACTCGACTTGTCGGCAAGGCGCGTCAGTCTCCACCGCAACTGCTTCGTGGCGCACGCGGCACCTGACCGCACGGCTGCCGAGGCCGAGGGCGACGCGGACGTCCGTGACGGCTCAGAGGCCGGCGCTGTCGTCCGTGACGGTCCCGAGGTTGGCCGCGCGGCAACACGGTGTTCTGGACCGCATGCCGCAGCAGCCACAACCACTGCCAGGCTGATCGCGGAGACCACCGCTGTTCGCCGTGCCATGAGTACATCCCCCTGGTGACGCATCCCTGCAGAGGCTGGGTGCCCCCACTTCTGCCTCCCGGTCAGGGAGATGCACGCGCCTGCATGAAGGTTCCCGAGTCTGACGCCCCCAGGTGGATCGTCGTCACCCAACGACCCCGGGCAAGCCCACCGCTGCGCCTTCGGCACCGGAGTCGGCGAAGGCGGCTCGTGATCGTATGGCTCAACGGAACCCATGGCGCAGGCAAGACGACGACCAGTGGGCTCGTGCAGCAGCTGATCCCGGATTCACGGGTGTTCGACGCCGAGAAGGTGAGCGAGACGCTCATGGACATCACACCGGGGCTGCCCGCTACGGACAACTTCCAGCACTGGCCGCCATGGCGGCCGCTCGTAGTCGAGACCGCCCGCCGCGTACTCGACTGCATCGGCTGCACTCTGGTGGTGCCCATGACGGTCCTGGTCGAGCAGTACTGGCGCGAGATCAGCATGGGCCTTGCCCAGCATGCCACCATCTCAGTTCGGCACTTCGTCCTCCATTCCCGGTGGCGTCGAACTACAGAGTGAAGGACCAGGACCGGTCCGCTGCGTCGATGACGCCGGTGCGCAGCTGCTCGTCGCGGTGCCGAGCGAGGATCTCAACGGTCTCGTGGAGGCCGAGGGTCGTCCGGCCGCGCTTCAACGACCATCTCAGCCTTGTCCGAGTGATGCCGGCGCCCATCCACTGGGGCACCCGCTCGTCCTCGGTGGCCATGCGCTGACTGTAGGGAGCGAACGCGGGCGTTGCCACCGGACTCTGCACCAAGGACAGGCACTCGGTGGGTGTGCGGCAGAGCGCAGCTGTCACGAAGGGCTGACGAACGGCATTGCGTCAGCCCACTCCCAGAATGCGTGGCCGGCGTTGACTGCTGCCTCCATGACGGCGAACAGTCTGGAGGTTTCGGCGTCGGGCGGGACGTCGACAGCGATGAAGCGTGCGCCGTTCCACTCACTCAGAAGGTCTGCCGCGATGATTTCGGTCTTGATCTCGTCAGCGGCTTTCTGGAGATCGGCGGGCGGTAGATCAGGAGTGAACAGGAGCCGCAGCGTGCGATGCGAAGAGTTCCTGACCACCTCGCTGACGTAGTCGTCGTCGTTGAGCACCACAACGTCACCCAGAGCGATCCCGTAGGTGGAGAAGGGAATGCAGGCGACCTCGTAGCTCCCGTCGTTGACCGCCCTGAGCCAGAGCTGCTCGACCTGTCCGTCCAGGCCGAAGGGCGCCAGGTCGGCGCGCGCGATGTAGTTGGTCGAGGCGCGTCCGACCGGTTGCTCATGGACGACGAACTGCATGACGGTTCCCCCGATGACCAGCCCCGACGGTCTGCCATGATGCCGGAGCCCGTCACTGCTGTTGTCGGCGGGGTGCAGGCAGCCCGAGTGGGACCGGTCCGGTCCGGTCCGCTCGAAGCGCCGGGCCGGCGACACCGTCGACCAGGTCTTGGCCGGAGCTGACGTCAGCCCGTCCGCGCTCCACTACGCCCGCAGCCGCGCCCCTGATCTGGCCGTTGCCGCCCAGCACCAGACCCGGTTCGACGCGTACGTCCTCGACGCCCTGCGCGGTGTCGACCCGGATGGCGTCACTGCTGCCGTCTGATCTGCGCAAATAGAGGGTTTCCCCGCCGTCTCGGACCCGACACCACCGCCAGGGCCGGACCCGATCAACCTCACCAACGCAGTCCTCAACGCGACCCGGCCCGAAAACCGTCCCGCCGTCACACAGGCGACGGACGACGTGGTCGGCGACGTTCCCGCCTCCGAGGACACCGCCCCGTGACCACCAGCCACGCCCCCAGGGAGGCGACAATGAAGCCCACCCAGCCTCAGCCCCGGCGCACCGCCCTCGAGCGGTTCCCCGGCCGGAGGCTCCCGCGGCTCCTGGCCGGCGGAAGAGTACGCCGCCGCTCGACGCACCCAAGGCTGGCCGGACGCCCGGGTCGTGATGGACCTGCGCGGCGACCAGTTCCTCGTGGTCACCGACACCCCCACCCAGTATCAGAGTCCCCGTGCGCGCCGCGCCCCGCCCTTCCTGGCCGGGCGCGGCGCACCCACGCGTTCCCGTTCCTTCACCACCGAGCAGGAGACGCCCTTGCCGACGGGCTCCCCGTCCCAGCCGCCGCCGACCGGATCGAAGGACATCCGTGACCGGCTCCGAGACCCGGCCGCGGTCCGGTGCATCCTCGACCTGGACGGACTCCCCCGCGTCCAGGACGCGTCCTTGGAGCGTACGGGGAGGGCGCCGGCTTTGAGGTCCTGCACATGCTCGGCCGCACAGGGACAGGCAACCTGGGCACCTGCTGGGGGTGAAGGAGATTCCCGAGGTATACCCCAAAGTCCGCCTTCTCAGCCTGGCGGCTTGCCGACAACGATGTTCCGTCCCCCGTTCCACGGGACATCAGGGTTCCGACGGCCGCCGACCGGTCAGAAGTACGAAGGGACGTAGTTGTAGCAGTAGTTGCGATCGCCGTAGTAGCTGTCCCCGTCGAGCAGCAGCCAGCCGCCGGTGCCCTTGCCCACGATGCCGTCCTGGCTCAGACCGTGACCCGAAACTCCCTGGTACCACTCGACCCACTTCTTCGTCTGGGGTCCCCAGAGGTGGTCTTCCGGCAATGGGCGACCCTTGCCCTTCGACTGTGCCACGTCGTTGACCAGGTGCTGAACGCACCAGACCCCATGGATGTTGTTGGGGTAGCCGTCACCGATGTACGAGGCACTCGGCGAAGCCGAGGCCTGAGTGGCGAGCGCACCGGTCATGCCGGTGAGAAGCAATGCGGTACCTATGGCGGTCGCCGCCACCTTGCGGATACGCGTGCCGTTCATGATGCTTCCTCTGCTTCCTCTCGTTCGACGGTGTGCCCGACCCGACCAGATTCGCGAAGTACCGTGTTGCTGTCGGGCAGGTGGAGCCGGCCCAAGCATCGATGCCGCCCAGCGGATCGATCACCCATCCCCGTCCGGACTCCCCCGCCGGCATCGGCCTGGCTCCGACCACTGCCTGAGGCCGCTGTGGCCTAAAGGCTTTTCAGGGACGGCGTCCGATTTACGCCTTCTTGCTCCGGCCTCTGATGGTCGAGACTCGGCAAGCTCCGTACAACTCCATGGTCGGCAGTCCGCCCGGAGCGCCGCAAAGGATTCGGTCCTGCCCGAACAGTGCAGCTCCGGTGCAGGCTGACGCCAGCTGACCCAGGGGAGTTCGATGCTTTGCGTGCACTTCACGCTGGAGGACCTTCTGCAGGTCACCTTGGCGCCGGCTCCGGCACCGCTGATGGAACTGGTCCTTGCCACAGCCATGCTGCAACATCAGGGCATCGACCCGGTCTTCTCCCGATGGCAGCAACGAACGCTCCGGACTTTCCCGCGCACCGCACGCCCTCTTCTGGAACTCGTACCGCCGACGGGGAAGGGACCGCTGTTCCTTGACCCCCTCAGCCGGGGGCTCGATGACGGGCTGGACCAGGTCCGGTCGAGCCCCACCGCGTTCGTGCGCGCCGAACTGCAACGTGTGTGTGCCGCCGGTCGCCCGCAGACTCCGTGGAAAGTCCACCTCGCCGAACAGGACCAAGTTGCCTGGCAGTTGCTTCAAGACGCGGTACGCGCCGGGTACAACGGTCTCCTGGCCCCCGCCTGGGACCGAATCACCTCCGGGTTCGACGCGGAGCAGGCATGGCGCGCGCAGATTCTCGCCCGGCACGGGATCCGCGCGATGCTGGCCGGTCTGACCTCCGGGATCCGCTGGCGCGGAGCCGTCCTGGAGATCGACTCCCCCGAGGACCGTGAGATCCACCTGGACGGGCGCGGCATCACCCTGCTGCCTTCGGCGTCCTGGGCCGGCCGGCCTCTGGTCGGCGACTACCCCCACCGTCCTGCGCTGCTGGTGTACCGCGCGGTGACTCCGCTGACGCTGCTGGAGGAACCCGCGACCAACGATCCGGTAGCCGCCCTCCTGGGACGCACCCGGTCCGCCATCCTGGCCCTGCTCACCCGGCAGCGCACCACCACCGAGGTGGCACGTGACCTCCGCATCAGCAAGTCCTCCGTCTCCGAGCACGCCAAGGCGCTTCGGCATGCGGGCTTGATTGTCAGCCAACGCGAAGGCCAAGCCGTTTGGCACACCTGCACGCCACTTGGGCTGGTGCTCATCAGCGGGAGCAGCGCAACCGAGGCCGCTGATCTCGCGCGGTGAGTGGCGGGCGCCTGCGGGGGCAGCCTTCGAAACGCAGAACAGGCCGTGGTGGGCGTCGTCCCCCGCCCATTGTGGTCCCTCTGCGGCCGCGTGATGCCGAGGCTGGCTGCGTGTCCTCTTGCTCGCAGGCAACCGAACCGCGTCAACCGCAAACCCTGGCCGCAAGCACCCCGACCATCCCTGCGGCTGCGAGTGGGACGACGCCTGGTGCATGGTCTGGGTACCCAACACTGAACCCGGGTTGAGGCGAACTGAGGGCGACTGCCGACGGCCAACGCCCGGACCGTAGCGGCGACGCCGAACAGCAGACGAGGGTCGACCGGTGGCCAGTTGCCGGACGCGCCCCCCACGAAGGCGATATGTCCGTCGACGGCGACTGACTTCAGCGACTGCTCCAGCGTTCCGGCGGTGTCGACGACGCGGTCGACCCCTCGCCCGGCGGTGATTTCGCGGGTCGCGGTGTGCCAGTTCGGGATGTCGCGGTAGTTGATGACCTCGTCGGCTCCCAGATCGCGAAGGCGCTGTTCCCTTGTCCGTGCGGTTTGTCGTGGCGATCACTCTCGCGCCCAGGAGTTTGGCGAACTGCACCGCGAACAGCGACACGCCGCCGGAGGCGGTGGTCAGCACGGTCTGTCCGCGCTGGATTCCGCGGCCGTCGCCGGTCAGGGCGTTCCATGCCGTGACGGCGGCGCAGGGTAGAGTTGCCGCCTCGGCGTAGGAGAGATGGTCGGGGATGGGCACGAGGGCGTCCTCGGAGAGGATGGCCGGCTCGGTCAGCATTCCGTCGAGCGAGCCACCGAGTTGCGGCAGGTATGCCGGTTCCAGCGGGCCGTCCAGCCACCGCGGGAACAGTGCCGCGGTGACGCGGTCGCCTGGGCGCACCCGCCGGACATCCGGCCCAACGGCGACGACTTCCCCGGCACCGTCTGAGACCGGTATGACGTCCGGTTTGACGGGTAGCACGTACTGCCCTCGTAGCACCAGAAGTTCGCGGTAGCTGAGTGAGGTGGCGTGGACCGCGACCTTCCCCTCCCTGGGTGTGCGTGGTTCGTACGCTCGCAGCGACAGGCCATCAGTCCCCCCGCCGGTGCTGACGTGGTAGCTGCACACCATCGATGGAGTATCGCCATCATTGCGGTCATCATTCGATGAACTGGTACTCGCTGACGATGCGGCCGTCGGGGCCGAGCATGAGGATCTCCAGCCCAACGCAGGCGACCTCACCACCGTCCCGGGGTGCCATCTCCCAGTTGAACTACGCGGCGCGGCGGCGCTCTGCATGTTCCCCTCGGTCGCGAATGGTCGGCGTGCGGCAACGACCCTGCTGCGCCGGCTGTCGCGCGGCAATACCTCGCAGGGAATCGCGGATCAGGAGCCGAGCGGGTTACACAAGACGGATGATCAGCGAATCGACCTGAGGCGGGCTCGCCGGCGCGTTGCGTGAGTGGCGCACTCGGCGACGCGTCAGCCAGCTGGAACTGGCCATGCGCGCCGGAACCACGCAGCGGCACGTCAGCTTCATCGAGAGCGGACGGTCGGCCCCCGGCCGATCAATGATCATCCCGCCGGCCGAATCCCTGGAGGTGCCGATCCGCGAGCGCAATGAACTGCTCCTCGCGGCCGGATTCGCACCGGTCTACCCGCAGACCCGCCTGGACGACCCTCAACTGGAACCGATTCGCACCGCCCTCGAACGGATCCTGCACGGCCACCTGCCGTACCCGGCGGTGGTCGTCGACCGGCACGGTGACCTCGCCTCGGCCAACGCCGCCTTCCACGCGCTCACCGCCGGTGTGGCCCCGCATCTGCTCGTGACGCCGGTCAGCGTGCCCCGGTTGTTGCTGCATCCGCAGGGCCTCGCACCACGCATCGTCAACCTCGACGAGTGGGCGTGGCCCATCATCGACCGCATCCAGGCCGAGAGCGTGCGCAATCCAGACGACCAACTCCAGCGCCTGCCTGCGAACTCACCGACCTTGCACCACCACGTCCGCGCGAGTCACCGCACCACTTCGGTTTCGCCGTACCGCTGCGCCTCGGGGCACATGATCCGGCCAACGACAGGGAGCTAAGGCTCATCACCACGCTCATCCACTTCGGCACCGCCATCGACGTCACCATCGCCGAACTACGACTTGAGGCGTTCCTGCCGGCTGATCAAGCGACCAGCGCCATGCTGGCCGAACTCCTCGAGCGGTAGCCGATCCGCCCGGCACAGCCCCGCGCAGCGGCCGAACCGCCAACCCGTCATGCGCTCGCTCGCCGCATACGGCCACTGATCCCTTGCAATTGAACGTCCAGTTGCGGACCGCCAGCGGCGCATCCGCACGACCGCGCACACCACAGCCCCGACGACGGCCTTGGGGACTACTCGCGCCCGGTGGCAGCAGGGCGGCGAGGTTGCCAGGCCGGTCACGCCGCACGCGTGCCTGTCGCGCGCGAGCAGGGCGCCCACTGCCGTAGGTCGAGTTCCTCGGCAGACTGCGCCGTGAGCCGCGCCATCACTGGCACGTGCGCGTCAGGGAGCTGCTGGTTGCCCCGTAGCCGCCTCGATGATCCAGGTGTCCAACGGCGCCCGTCTGGATGGACCGCGTCCTCGCCGACGACCTGCCCGCGCCGCACTCCCTGGTCGCCGGGCTCCGCCGGGACCAGGACCGGATGAGAACGGCTCCGAGGCCGTGATCACGCCTACGACGCCGTGATCACCACATCGGGTCGGCCTGACGCCGCGACGATCGCTTCAGCTAGGCTTCCACTCGCGCAGCCGGTATTGAGCAGGTCAGGGGGAGATTGTGAGCCGACCACTGCTCTTCCTCGACGTGGATGGGCCCCTCAACCCTTATGCGGCGAAGCCGGAGAAGCGCCCTGACGGCTACACCACACTCAGGGTGCCCCAAGGCAGTGGGACTCCGGAGGAACACAGAGAACTCTCGCTCCGTCGGCGCCCCCTGCGCGTCTGGCTCAATCCAGAGCACGGACGAGACCTGCTCCGGCTCGACTACGAGCTGTGCTGGGCCACCACATGGATGGCGGATGCCAACCGGTGGATCGCCCCGGTGCTCGGCCTTCCCGAACTCCCGTACGTCGACTTTGGCGACACCTTGTTCCAAGACCGTCCCGACGGCGTTCACTGGAAGACTGCTCCCCTGGTGGACTACGCCAACGGCCGCCCCTTCGCCTGGGTGGACGATGAACAGAGCGATCTGGACCAGGCGTACGTGACCGCCCACCACCGTGCCGGTGGACTTCTCCACCACGTCAACCCGCGGGTCGGTCTTCGCGAGGACGACTTCCGGGCTCTTGCTGATTTCGCCCGGTCTTTGGGCACTTCACAAGCCAGCGGCTGAGCCTGTCCTCAGTCCGCCAGACATCCTGTCCCAACTCCGCGATCATTTGAGGAGGGCGGCGAAGGCAGTGGCGGCTGCCGCAGTCCGGGCGAAGCGCACAAGACAGGGGTTCTCGCGGAGATCACCGACAGTTCGTGGTCTTCGCACCGGCTCCCGCCGGCGACCCGCCCGGCACCGAGCGCGACTCCACCCAATCGGGGGTTGAGTCCGATGACCGGCTGTCAGCGGCCAGTTCGTTCGGCTCTGATCCACTTGTTGTGGTCCGGTCGCCAAGGGTGACGATGCTTAGTCTGAGAGGAGGATTTGGCGTCGGAGTAGGAGGTCGCGCGGATAGACACGGTTGGGGACACCGGCAACAGAACGGGCACAGATCCCGGTGATCATGGAGTTGCGATGCTCTGTGATCACTGGGGAGACCTGCGCCCGCACTGCCATCATGGCTCACCGAACCACTCTGGGACCTATTCGCGGCCTTGCTGCCCGAGCGGCCGGAGTACACCCGGACCATCCACTGGGCTGCCACCGCCGACGCATCAGCGACCGGATCGTCTTCGACAAGATGCTGCAGCTGCTGCGCTTCGGCTGTTCTTACGAGGCGATCGCCGACACGACCTGCTCGGCCACCACGGTCCGCAGCCGCCGCGACGAGCGCATACAACTTGGGCCTATTCGCCAGGCTCAAGCAGATCGCGCTCGACTCCTACGACCGGATCGTGAGCCTCGTCCTCGATCAGATCGCCGTGGACGGCTCCATCACAAAGGCTCCCGGAGGCGGCGAGGTGGCCGAGCCTTCCCCGGTCGACCGCGGCAAACAGGGCCTGAAACGCTCGGGAATGACGGACGGATACGGCATTCCGCTGGGCCGTGTCCTGGCCGGTGCCAACCGCCACGACTCCCCGCCGCTCGCCCCCGACCCTGGACCGCCTGGACGAGCTGGGCCCGTTACCCGACGACGTCACCGTGAGCCTGGACGCCGGCTACGACTCGGACAGACCCGCACGGTGCTCGACGAACGCGGCCTGCACGGCCGCATCGCGCACAAAGGCGAGAAGGCACCCATCCAGGCCAGTCAGCGTTGGCACGTGGAGCGCACCCACGCCTGGCAGAACACCTTCGTGGTCTCCGTCTCCGCGGTGGCATACAACTGCAACAACAGCGCCTCCTGGCAGACGAGTTGGCGTAGACGCACTTCGAGCTACCAAGAGGCCCTGTTCCCATGCCTGGCACCGGCCGCAATCACCCGATCGAGACTCCCGTCCGACAGACACCACTCAAGATCGAAAAGACAACAGCTCAAAGTCATGGACGGCATGGCCGAATGGCAGAACCGACCCCTCGACCGCGTCTACCCGGGTCCTGTTCGTGGAGGCCATCAACGTCGAGATCAGGGGCGGGCAGGTCGCAAACCGTCCCATCTACCTGGTGATGGCGGTGACCGTGGACGGCACCCGCGACATCCTCGGCATCTGGGCCGGCGACGGGGGCGAGGGCGCCAGGTTCGATCTGAGGCGGCGCTGCGCGTAGCGTCAGTCGGTGCAGGTAGCGGCGGCGGGCGTCGGACGACCGTAGACCCCATGCCAGCAGTATGCCGGTGGACAGTGCTGTCACGTGGCCGACGGGAGTGACCCCCAGCGTGGTCAGGCCGCTCGTGATGTGCGGTGCGCGCACCGCGAGCGCGGCGAGCGCGGTCCATCGGTGCCACCGCCGAGCCCCCGCTGCCACCACGGCGGCCAGGGCCGAGACGATCACGTACGACGGGCCGACGTCCACCGTCGCACGCAGCGCAGGCTCTGCTTGGCCGGCCGCGATCCGCGCTGCCAGCAGCCCTTCGCTCACCAGTGTGCCGAGGACCTGGCTGGCCGCGATCAGCGCGACCGCCCGCATGTTGCCGAACCGGATGACGAGAAACGCCAGCATGGCCCCGGCCAGGGCGATGCTGCGTAGACAGGCCCAGGGATCGGCGCCGAACAGAAAGGCGGAGGCGATGAGCGCCTCCATAGGATGATCACCCATATTGGCCAGGCTGGTCGATGCCCAGGCGTTCACCGCGTGATCACCGCCGTACGTCAGGGACGACGCGGCGGCGAGCAGGGCGAAGCCCCAGGGCACAGGGGGAAGCCATCGGCGGGCGGGCGTCCGGGAGAGATCCATGTGGCCGACCCTGGCAGAGGGTGCCCGCCCCGCGGATCTGGCCATGGAATGACCGGCTGATCTCTGTCTGTGGACAGAGGCGGATGATCGCCCTCCCGGCTAGGGTCGGATGCGTGCGAGGCATGATGGTGAGGCATGACGCGGGGTCCTGTGCCAGGAGGCTGACGCCGACTCAGCTGGTCGGGCTGGATGTGCTTTTGGCCATGGTCCTGATGGCGTCGAACGTCTTGTGGTGGACGCTTGGCACGCACCGCACGGGCTGGCCGGCATGGCAGACCGTGCTGACGTGCTCGTTGGGCGTGGCCGTCGCCGTCCGGCGGCTGCTGCCACTGCCTGCACTGGCGGTGGCTTCGGTGGTGATGGCCACCGACGGCGCGCTCAGCCTGACGGGGGTGCTGGCGACTGCCTTGCTGGTGTACGGGGTGGCGGTCGCCCGACCCACGCGTGTCGCGGCGTACGCGAGCGCGGTGGCAGGCGCCGCTCAACTCGCCTTGATGATCCCTATGCAGGGCATAACAGGCCACGACTACTGGGGGTGGCCGGGGATGAGCCAAAGCCTCATCGTCGAGGCCGCCGCCTGGGCGATCGGATGGTCCACCAGACAGGGCCGCGCCTACACCCGAGGCCTGGTCGAGCAGGCCGAAGAGCGGGCACAGCTCCTCCTCGTCGAGGAACGCATGCGCATCGCCCGGGAGTTGCACGACGTCGTCGCGCACAGCCTGAGCATCGTTGCGGTCCAGGCGGGCGTCGGCCACCACGTCATCGGCAGCCGACCTGACGAGGCCGCGAAATCCCTCTCCGCGATCGAGACCACCAGCAGGGCCGCCCTGGGAGAGCTGCGTTCACTGCTAAGTGTCCTGCGCGATGACGACGCTGCCGAATGGCTGCCCGGCGGCCTCGACGACCTAAACACACTCATCGAACAGACCCGACGGGCCGGCGTCCAGGTCGACTTGACGACCAGCGGTCACCCGCACGCCCTGCCCCGAGGCCTGGACCGCGCCGCCTACCGCATCGTGCAGGAAGCCCTGACCAACGTCGTCAAGCATGCCCGCACCAGCCACGCCCGGGCGACGGTCGCCTACGCGTCGGGCCAGGTCGCTCTCACGGTCGTCGATGCCGGAGCCGGCCGCACGACCACCCCGATCACCGAGGGCCACGGCCTGACCGGCATGAAGGAACGCGCCGCGCTCTACGGCGGCGAGGTCCACGCCGGCCCGCTCTCCCCGCACGGCTTTCGCGTCACCGCCAGGCTGCCGTACGCCACGGACGAGCGAACAGCCCAATTCCCCGTGGGCGCCGGCCTGGAGGGCGCATGACGGTGCGGGTCGTCGTGGTGGACGACGAGACGCTGGTGCGTGCCGGGTTCCGGGTGCTGATCGAGTCGGAAAACGATCTCCAGGTCGTCGGCGAGGCGGCCGACGGGACCCAGGCGGTCAGGGTGATCCGCGAACAACGCCCCGACGTCGCCCTGATGGACATCCGAATGCCCGGGCTCAATGGCATCGAGGCCATCCGCGCGCTGCTCGGCGGCCCGTCTCCGGTGCCCGTCCACGTCCTGGTGCTCACCACCTTCGACCTGGACGAGTACGTCTTCGAGGCGCTCCGCGCAGGCGCCGCGGGCTTCCTTCTCAAGGACACTCCACCCGCTCGCTTGATCGACGCCGTGCGGGTGATCGCCACCGGGGAGTCGCTGCTGTCACCCGGCGTCACCCGCAAGCTCATCGAGACCTACGTCCGCCGCCCCGGCTACCCCGGTCCGGTCACCCGCACCCTGGACGGTGTGACCGGCCGCGAGCGGGACGTGCTGGGCTTGATCGCACGTGGCCTGTCCAACCACGAGATCGCAGCCGAGCTGTATCTGACCGTCGGCACGGTCAAGACCCACGTCAGCCACCTGCTGACGAAGCTGGGGGCCAGGGACCGGGCCCAACTCGTCATCGCCGCCTACGAAAGCGGACTGGCAGGGCCAGCACGTCGTTGAAGCAGGACGAGCAGGACCCAGTTGTTAGGCGGGAGGTTCACGCCTCGGCCGGAGTCGCGCACCGCGAGCAGTTCGACCGCTGCCCCAGACGCCTCAAGCAGTGGGTGCTGCGGCAGAACGCCGGGGGTCCGCCCGGTAGTCAGCGAGATCCTCACTGTTGGGGAAGGTCATGAGGTGGGCCTCGACCTGATCGTCCAGAGTGCGCAGTCGGCGCTCAAGACGCCCTCCATACTCGGCAAGGAGAGGCAGGACAGCCCCTTCATAAGCGTCGAAGGCGCCCAAGCCCCCTTCAGGTAGCCGCGCGAGCATCAAGCAGGTGACGGCCATGGCTCCCTCATAGCGGTCTGTAACCGTGTGATCTTCTGAGCCTGGCTGGAGTACACACCCTCAACGCCCCCAGCGGCCGCCTATCCGCGCGACCTCTGAGCAGGTTTGGCCACGCTCCCGATCAAGGGTGGCCGTCTCCAAGGCTATGTCCACAGTTCCGTGAAACGGCCAGGTGCCGGCAGGGTGGCCAGGATCGATTGTCATAGGGTCGTGGCAGAGTGTGCGGCCATGGAGATCGACACGTTCTGGCACGTCATCGAAGCCGCGCAAGCCGAGGCTGCCGCGACGGGCGAGCCATTTGACGAGGTTCTCGTCAAGCAGCTCGCGGATAGACCGCGGCAGGAGATCCTGGAGTATGCGGAACGCTTCGATGAGCTGCACGACGCCCTGTATCGCTGGGATGTGTGGGCGGCTGCTTACCTCATCGGAGGCGGGTGCTCCGACGACAGTTTCATGGACTTCCGCGCTGGTGTGATCGCCTTGGGCTGTCAGTGGTACCAGCGCGTAGCCACTGACCCCGACAGCCTCGCTGCGCATCCTGATGTGGTTCAGGCGGCGAACGTCCGGGACCGTTCCGAGGTGCTGTTCTACGAGGACGTGAACTATGCAGCCAGCGGGGCATTCGAGCGGATCACGGGTGATGCGGATGCCTTCTACGAAGCCTGGCACGGTTTCCGCGGGGCTGATGCAGAGAGCGACAACGCGGTTGATATGGGCGAGGATTTCGACTTCGACGACGACAGGGAGATGAGCCGTCGGCTTCCCCGTCTGGCCGCCCTATTCATTGGCACAAGCCCCTGAAAAGGGGCTCCCGCAGTTCCGTGATGCTCATGGCTGGGTGAGGATACAGGCTCGGAGGAGTTCGAAGGAGGCCCTGCCGCACATGGCTCGTTTGAGCGTTTTCACCCGGTTCACATGTCCTTCGACCACCCCGGAACTCCACGGAAAGGTGAGTCCGGCGGTGACGGCGTCGAGGTCCTGGCGGAGGAAGCCGGCGAAGCCCTTCATAGGCTTCGGCGCGTCCTGCTCGGCCTGCCGAATCCACTCCCAGTTTCCCCACGCGTCGCTGCGGCCGCCCGTGAGCAGATGACTTACCGGGACATTCTCGCCGAGCTGCTGATAGCCGAGTGCGACGACCGGGCCCGCCGACGTTCCGAGTGTCGGATCAAAGCGGCTGGCTTTCCCCGCCAGAAGTCCCTCCAGTTGTCTGGGGTAACGGTGAAGACATCTTGCAAGAGTCGCAGTTCACCACACTGCGGACGCGTCGGGAAGGCGGCTGAGGTTCATCCTCTGCCCAGGGCGCCTGTCCTTGGAGGTAAGCCGCTGTCCTGTTGGAGTGGCGCTTCAGTAGGATCACGTCATGACTGCCGATGCCCCGCTCACCCGAGAGTCGTTCCGGCGCCTCCATCCGATGAACACCCCCCGGCCGGTGTCTCAGTTGCCGGATCGAGTCTGGACAGACGAGGACTGGGACCGGATCCGGCGCGGATATCGAGCCCGGGACATGGATGAGAAGTGGAACGTCTTCGTTGAAGGCGATGTCCTTTTCATGCACCGGAGTTGGACCGGACACGGCGTCTATGAGGCGACCTTCGCCCCTGCGCCTGGTGGTGGGAGGAGGATCGCCTCTGCTGTTGCGGAGGCCGATCGCGAGCGCTATCGGAGCAGGGGGGACGAGTACGACTGCCTGATGATGGAGCTGGTTATCAGTGCGATCGTCCTTGGTGAGCCCGCCGCCGAACTCCGTGCCGATCTCGTGGAGTTGACTGCTCGGTCCTCGGGAAAGAGCGGTCTTCCCTCCGGCGTGGTGGAGCACAGTGCTCTGGGATTGCGCTCTGGATCGTAACCCCTGAGGCCCATCGAGTGCTGTCATGATGTCGGGCCATGTGAAGGGATCACCGTTACAAGCGCAGGATCTCGCCGTGTGCGGCGGCCAGTCGTTGTTCGAGAGCGTGGCCGCCTCCGCGCGGTAGTGCCCAGGGTAACGAGTCCGCGAGCCTCGCCGACTGCCAGTGCCTCATTGGCGAGCCAGGCTAGCGCGTCCGGGGGCAAGGCGCAGGTCGTCGGTGAACGGTCACCAAGGGGACAAACAGGCCGGTGAGGTTCGCTTCGGGTCTCATGCGCCCAGCCTGACCAACAAACGTCCGACAGATACCCTCTCGCTGCACTGACCTACCACCAACTCGCCTGCGACAGAGGCGCCTTGCCGCAGAACGTCCAGACCACGGGGCGCACGCGCGGCCGCATGGCGCCCCACACGTGCCTCACCCGCCCCGCTCTCTGCTCCCGTGCTCCCTCCCAGACATACCGGCCACGCAGCCGCGACCGCCCACGACGCCCCACCCCCACAGACAGGCCCTGGAGCAGCGCCACCCGACGTCGTTGCCGCCGGCCGAGATCGGACAGATGAACGAGACCGACACCGACACCCCAGGACACCGGCGCGTGAAGCGGACTCGACCCAACCGACGCCGCAGCAAAAACAGCTGCCCGCCGCGGACGAACCAGGACCCGTCCGCGGCGGGCAGCTGACGCCCTTCTCCCATGCATTCACCGCTCAGCGGTCAGCCGGAGGTCGATCCGCAGGAACGATCGAACGCGAGGCGTGTCACGCGGCTTGGAAATCGCTTCTGACACGATCAGTTACTGGTACAGGCGCTCCAGGTACCGCGAGCCGTAGTACGCCTCCAGTTCCTCCACGCTTTCCGGACGGCGATCGTGTGCCTTCGCGAGCACAGCGCGGGACGGCGCCGCTTCCGGCCGCCAGGTCTCCGGTTGCCAGGCTCCGCCGCGCAGGAGGGCCCTTGGGCAGTGGTAGAAGACCTGGTCGATCTCGACCAGCAGGGCCAGCTGTGGGCGATTCCCCTTCACCACCATGTCGTCGAAGAAGGGCGCATCGCGCAGGATGCGCGCGCGGCCGTTGATGCGCAGCGTGTCGGGGCGGCCGGGGATCAGGTAGAGCAGCCCCACGTGGGGATTGGCCAGGATGTTGCGGAACCCGTCGGCCCGGCGGTTCCCGGGACGTTCGGGGATCGCGATCGTCGTGTCGTCCAGCACCAGCGTGAACCCGGCCGGGTCACCCTTCGGTGACGCGTCGCAGCTGCCGTCGGCGCCCGAGGTCGCCACCACGCACAGCGGCGACGCGGCCAGCCACTTGCGGTCGTGCTCGTGCAGGCTTGGCCGGACCTTGACCAGCGCGCCCGGTGTCGGTTCGCCGAGCAGTTCCCCCAGCTCGTCCGGTGACGTCACCTCGTCCAGGTCTGTGAGCAGCACGGACCTCATCCCCCTCCAAGTGGTACGCGAACAGGTCGAGCGTAGACGACGGCTCGCTACCAGTAGCGGGTGTGAGGCCCCCAGGAATCCGCACGACAGCACCCGTGCGGAGGCCAGGCCTTGACGCCCAGGGGTTCCTCTGAACCGGCTGCGGCACGGCCGCGTGTCACGCGGTTGGGAAATCGCTTCTCGGGCCACACCGGCCCCGGCCCGCCTGATGAGGTCGGAGCAGGCCGAACTCCAGTCACTCAGCCCCAGGTCTCGCCGGTGACGAGGTTGGGGCCGAAGTAGCGGGTGGCGATGGACACGAGCGGTGGCAGCGGGCCGTCCTCCGCCCTGTGCTTGAAGGTGTGCACCAGGCATGGGCGCACAGGGTGCATTGGTCCAACCCGCCCTGGAACGCGACCCATTGGAGTCAACCACGACCCGGAACTGTCCGCTGGCAGCAGCCGGTAACCACCGTCGCGCTGCTGGCGACCCCGGAAGCCGCCCTCCCCTCAGTTCCCACGGTCATCCCCGACATCGTTCCGCTGCGAAGGGTTCCATGACGTCCACCGACCGTCACTGATCATGCAAGAACGGATCTGTGTTGCCGAGGATCTCCAGGTTGACCCGGCGGGACTCGGGGTCCAGCCGCCGGCAGACCCGCTCAACCGCTTCTGCGAGTTGGTCCATGCCGGACAGAAACGACAGCCGCTGGGCCTTGGGCAGGTCAGACAGCCACTGAACACCCGGCTCGTCCGCGAGGAGAACCGAGTATCCGGGCAGGACCTGAACGTCGCCGATCACCGCGAAGCCAGACACAAGTTGCCGCAGCACCCCGCGAGCCAGGCGCCGCCACCGAGGGTCAGTGCGGCACAGGTGACCGCTCCCATGAAGACGATCAGCCGCAGCGTGCCGTCCCCGCTTTTCAATGCTTCCTCGACGATTCGCAGCATGCGCACTTGGGCATTGCGCCCCCCGATTAATTCTCCTGACCCCCGGCAGGCCCGAGCATCCGTGGACGGGAATACAGATCAGCGCTGGATGGGATTCTGGGAACAAGCTCCGGTACGTCACCGTCCAGCCGAACCTCGTGGCCGAGGTACGCGCTGACACAGCGGTAGACCGCGGCCGGCACCGGCACCGGCACCGGCACCGGCACCGGCACCGGCACCCAGTGCGCTACCTGTATTCGGGACGACCTCACCACTGGCCACATCGCGGTGGCGGAGTGAGCGATGCGTCGGCGCCTGATGCCGCATGAGACATGAGGAAGTCGGCAGAAGGACGGCTACCGCGCCCAGCCTGCCGAGAGCCCGCGCGGGACAGGCAGTGCCCGTCGCGGCCGGTGGACTCCACTCGGCTGGGTTGGGTGCTGGGCATCATCGGTGCGCACCGCAGCATCGGGGGCGCGGCATCGGGTGCGCTCAGTGGCCGGCCTCCCGGCCGCGGTGCGGTCCGGGCTGCTGCGGGCGGTACTCCTGCTGGCCGTCCTCGCGCAGCGGGCGCACTCCGTCGGCGTCGTCCCACTCGGCGTAGTGGTCCGCAAGGGCGCGGGAGTCGTCGGCCGCCTTGGTGGACGCATCCTGGAGGTGTCGCAGACGCTCGGCCGTCAGATCGAGGGCTCCACGTCCGTGCGCGATTCCCGCAAGGCCCGCAGCGCCGTCGGGTCGATCGCCTCCCGGGGTCCGGCTGGTCGCCGTGCTCGAGGTCGGCGGCCGGGAGCGCGAGCAGTTGCTCGGGGATCGCCGCGTGCTGGTGCGCGACGACGTCGTACGCCCGGCCCCGTGCGACGACGGTGGTGCGCAGCTTCTCGCGGAGCACCGCGACGGCGAGGACGACCTGCTCGTACTGCAACGGGACGCGGGGTATCTCCTTCACTCACCTCAGCCATCACGATCGTGCACCGTCCTGGTCAGCGCTCGCGAGCTCGCAGGCGGCGCAGCATGCGGGGGTCCTCGAAGCCGACCGCGCGGGCGGCGGCATCGACCGTGGCGCCGTGGCTGATGAGGTGCTCGGCGCGTTCCAGACGGAGGGTCTGCTGATAGCGCAGGGGGGTGAGGCCGCCGGTGGCGCGGGTGAAGAGGCGGGTGAGGGTGCGTTCGCTGACGCCCACGGCCGCGGCCAGGGCGGACAGGGGCAACGGTTGGTCGAAGCGGGCGTCGAGCAGGTCCTGGGCGTGGTGCACGGTGTCGTCGAGGTGGGACCGGTACCGGAGCATGGCGCTGGCCTGCGGTTCATGGCCGTTGCGCCGCGCGTAGACGACCATGTCCCGGGCCACCTGGGCGGCGACGGCGGGGCCGTGCCGGGTGGCGACCAGGTGCAGGGCCAGGTCGATGCCGCTGGCGATGCCGGCCGAGGTGACCACCCGGTCGTCGGCGGTATACAGGACATCGCGAACGACCGTGGCCCTGGGGTAGCGGCGTGCAAGCTCGTCCTGCACATCGTGGTGGGTCGTGCAGTGGCGGCCGTCGAGCAGGCCGGCTCGGCCGAGCGCCTCGGCTCCGGCGCAGACGCTGGCAACGGTCCCGCCCCTGGCGTGGTGGTCCCGGAGGGACTGCAGGGAGGCCGCGCCGATGGCAGGACCGCCAGCCAGGGTGACCGCCCGCCAGCCGGGCACCACGATCAGGTCCTCGGGGCCGAGCTCGGGCCAGTCGAGCCGGGCCAGCAGGGGCAGGCCCTGAGCGGTGGGGACCAGTGGCTGCTCGGCGACGTAGCTGAGGGTGTAGGGGTGCCCGAAGTCGGCGGCCGTGGAAAAGACCTGCGCGGGGCCTGCCAGGTCCAGTAGATGGAGTCCGGGCACCAGGAGGAAGACGATGTGGCTCACTGTCCGGTCATCATGCCCGAGGTCCGGCCGAGGCCTCCAGCTGCCCGACAGTGGTGATGGTGGCGAAGCGTCCGGCAAGGGCGTACTCGGTGCGCCTGATGATGTCTTCGGCGCTCAGGGTGCGGGGGTCCGCAAGCAGTTCGGCGACGCTCTGGTCGGCGGGAGCGTCACGGTGCGGGATGGGGTTGGTTGCGGTCGCGTCGATGACGAAGGTGACCCGGTAGCCGAGGTCGCTCGCGACGCGGGTGGTGGTCTCCACACACTGCTCGGCTCGGATGCCACAGACAGTGAGCTCGCGGATGCCGCGCTCTGTGAGGAGCTGCTGCAGGTTGGTGGTGGTGAAGGCGTTGTGCGAGGTCTTGTGGATCAGTGGTTCCGTGTCCCGACGCTGCAACTCCTCCATCAGCCGGACATGGCCGAGGGCAGGGTCGAAGACATCGCCGCTGCCGGGCTCGGCATGCAGCACCCACACCACCAGGTCCCCGGCCTGGCGGGCCAGCCGGACGAGGCGGTCCACCTGGTCGGCGATCTTCGGGTTGGAGATGGTCTCCCAGAGCGGGCGGGCGCGAAAGGATTCCTGGACATCGATGACGATCAGTGCTCGGGTCATGCTCCCCAGCCTGACCGGCGGCGACGGAGTGGCGACAGGCCTCATCGGGTCCGGGTACGGACCGATCCGGTCACAGCTGGGGGCATGACCACTCGCTGCGTGCGCGCCACCACCTCCCATTGTCATCACTGTCAGCGGCACCCTCGCGCCGCTTCCGCCAGCGAGCCGACGGCGCCGGACCCGACGTAGGGGCCCGCCCAAGTGGCGGGAGCGCCGTCCACTGACCCGGCCGGATGACTTTTCGACAGTTCCACGGCCGGGTACTGCACGTCAGCGCCTTGGATGTGGAGCCTGTTCCCACCACCACGGCGTCCGCTACTGGTTCAATTAGCCCTGCACCCCACACCGTCGGTCGCCTGCTCCGCACGCAGAAAAGGCGACCTGCGCGCTGTCGCCCGGCTCAACGAGCCGACGCGGAAGCTGCCGTCGGGTCAGTGACGGCCGCCACCGCGGTCAACGCGTTGGCCACACCGCCTACCGGCCGCCCCGCCGGGGAATCCACGGGGGCTCAGATGGCCGAGCCGATCATTCGTTCCCCGCCTCCGCTCCGCCCTACCCACGGTGGGTCTCTTCGGTCGGTTCCGTGGCAAGGCCGACCGAAGAGAACCCCGCCTGTGCCAGCCGTGGGTCAGCAGGCGTCGGCGAGTTCTTCGATCTGGTCGGCCAGACGCTGGTCGGGTGGTGGAACTCGCAGCATGCTTCCTCGACTTCGAGGCGTTTCACGACTCTGCTGCTTAATTCAGGGTTGGGTGTGGCTCTCTCCTCGCGGGTCGCATTGAGCTGCTCGTTGGGTGACAAGGGCCTGCCCGACTCTCTGCTGCGCTCCTCGCAGCAGCAACCGCCTGCCCCGGCTCCCGCTTCACCGGCGCGTGAGCACGCGGAACTCGTTGCCGTCGGGGTCGGCCAGCAGCACTGCGCCGTCCCCGCAGTGGGCGGAGTCGAGACGCTTCGCCCCGAGGGAGAGCAGGCGCTCGACCTCCGCTTGCTGATCGTCGTCCGGTGCGAGGTCGAAGTGCAGGTCCTTGCCGGGGTCCGGCATGAGCGGCGGACCACCCCACGTGATCTTCGTACCGCCGTTCGGTGACTGGATGGCGGTCTCCTCGTCCTGGTCCCAGACCAGCGGCCAGCCCAGCGCCTCGCTCCAGAAGTAGCCCACGG
This sequence comes from Streptomyces sp. NPDC001093, assembly GCF_040298985.1. Classification (NCBI taxonomy): domain Bacteria; kingdom Bacillati; phylum Actinomycetota; class Actinomycetes; order Kitasatosporales; family Streptomycetaceae; genus Streptomyces; species Streptomyces sp. NPDC001093. The sequence goes on from NZ_JBEPBF010000102.1 coordinate 28,818, forward strand.
TCTGCGAACCATCGCAGGCGAGCGCTCCGATGAAGCCGCAGCCGGCGAGGAAATTGTTGCCCGGCTCGATGACACAGAACTCGTTGCCCTCGGGGTCGGCGAGTACCACATGGGACGCGTCCGGTCCCTGGCCGACGTCAGCGTGCTGCGCACCGAAGTCGAGCGCCCTGGCCACGGTGTCCTGCTGGTCCTCCAGGGAGGAGCTGGTCAGGTCGAAGTGCAGCCGGTTCTGGGCGGCCTTCTGCTTTTGGGAGGGACGGAAGCCGAGGCGGTAGCCGGTGTCATTCCCGTACAGCAGGGCGACGCCATCGTAAGGATCGTCGGCTCTCTCCAAGCCCAGGACGCCGGACCAGAAATGCGCTAGGCGCTCGGGCTGGTGCGCGTCGAAGGAGATTGCGAAGAGTCGGCTGCTCATTGCGCCACGCATCCTTGGTCCGTTGAGTGCCAACGGTCGGCAGGGCGCCATGTCAGCGCCTCGAACGAGGATCCTATGAGCGGGCCGGCCGGCCTCAGTTGCAGCCGAGTATTCCGCGGCCCCGGAGCCGGAGCTGCACCCTTCGGGGTTCGGCCTGCGAGCTGGCGGCTGAGGCGGGTGAGTGGTCCGGGGCGTGAAGGAGGGTTGGCCGGGGTTCCAGTGGGCGCGTCGAGGCGGATGACGCTGACGACGGTGGCGGAGAAGGCGTGTTGGAGACGGACCTCAGGCAGACCGCAGTAGCGGGCCCTGCGCAGGCCAGTGACGTCGACGGCCTGGTTGATGGTGCCCTCGATACCGGCGCGAAGTGCGTACTTGGTCTTCCAGGTCTTGTGGTCTGCTCGGCCCGGGCACTGGCCAGGCTCTCGTGGAGTTCCGGAGGGCGGAGGCTGAGGATGCGAACGCCTCGATGAACGGCTCATCCGCAAGCACTTCGCCCAGCCGGTCCCGCACCCGCATCCCCAACGTCCCATGAGGGAACGCCGCCCGCGCGACCACCACGGTCTGTGCCGGGATCTCTGGCAGCTCCTTCGGCTGTAACGACATGGAGTCCACTCCCCGGGGCCCAGGACGCGACCAGGGCCACAGAGGCGATCATGCCGCACACGCGACGCTCACTCAGCCAAATTGCGCAGCAGAGTCAGGGCCTGTCTCAAATTCCGGCTCATTTGATCTTGTGGCAAGATCGCAGGATGCTACGACTAACCGACTTCATCATCGATTGCCCGGACACGATGAAGCTGGCAGCCTTCTACTCTGAGGTGATGGGGCTCCCGGTCAAGGAGGGCAGTAACGAGAACTGGGCCGGTATCCAGCTCGGCGAGATCGAACTGGCCTTCATCCAGGTGGAGGACTACCGCGCCCCGCAGTGGCCCGACAGCGAGCACCCCAAGCAGTTCCACCTCGACTTCGAAGTCGACGACATCGAGGCCGAACAGCGCCGCGTCCTGGCCCTCGGCGCGACCCTGCAGCGGGACTGCATCGGCCTCGATGGCTACGGCTTCCGCGTCTACGCCGACCCTATCGGTCACCCCTTCTGCCTCTGCCGCAACAAGGGTGTCATCTGGACCGATCAGGGCCTCATCTGGCCCAAGCGCGACTAGTACTCCAGCCGTAGATCGTGATTTGGGTGGTGAGGGGCGCCGAGGCAGCAGGTGGCCAGCGTCGATCATCTCGCCCGAGATCGCTCACGCCGTCGCGGGCGTCGGCTCCTTCTCCGTCTACCCGAGTTCACCGAGACGGAGGGCATCTCTTATCTCGCTGAGCTTCGCGGTCGTGGCCGGGGTCCGCTCCTGCGCTTGTTCAGCGAGTCGGAGGGCGTCGTCAATCTCGCTGAGCTTCACGGAGGACAGGACGGCCGCCCGCTCGATCAGGTCGTCCCGGGACACAGTGGTCAGCCACGTGCACGGGGTGAAGCCTGGACGCGGGAACGCGAGCCGCAGCACGCCTTCGAACGGCAGTCCTTCACCGGCGCCGACCGTCACTTCGATGCCCAGACCGCTGATGTCGACGCCCGCCGGAGCGACGACCTGTATCACCCGGATCCCGGACGTGTCGTCTCCCGACAACAGTACGACCAACCTCCGCTCGTCGAACTGGACCCACCAGACTTCGCCACGTTGCACAAGTCCTCCAGACACATGACGGCAGACAGACGCTGCGCGACCCTGACGCGCTGTGGAGACGGTGATGGCGATATTTGAAAATCCCCACCCCGTGCTCACGGGTTGGACGAACCTGCTGAGTTGATCTCCCCACCCGCCAGGGCGGGGTAGCAGCGGTTCAACGGGCTTCTGGCCGTGAACGCGGGCGCTGCGTCTGACGGCGGTCGGCGAGGGGCTCACCACTGGGTGATGAGCGGCGTGTCCGGTTCGTGCTGCCTCCAGTCTTCGGTGAGGCGGACGAGGCGGGCGGGGGCGGCGATGCCGCGCACCGTTGCGATCTTGCCTCCTGTGATGTCGAACGTCACGGCACCGATGACCTGGTCGCCGATCACGAAAAGGATGGCGGGGGCGCCGTTGACGAGCGCGTAGTGGACGGCGGGCGTGCCGCCGGCGAGTCGCCGTTTCGCGGGTGTGGGTTTGAAGCCGGCTCGTGCGACGGCGGCGATGCGCTGCGCAGTGTCGAACTGCAGCAGCTTCTCGGTCAGGCCGGCGCCGTCGGAGATCGCGGTGGCGTCGTCGGTGAGCAGCGCGACCAGCCGTTCGGTGCGGCCCGAGGAGGCGGCGGCGAGGAATTCCTCGACGATCCTGCGGGCGGATGCCGGATCGACTTCGTCTTCGCCGCCGCGGCGCGCACTGGTGATGCGGCGTCGGGCCCGGTGGAGGTGCTGCTGGCCTGCGGACTCGGTGAGGTCGAGGATCTCGGCGATCTCGGCGTGACTGTGGGAGAACGCTTCACGCAGGACGTAGACGGCCCGCTCTACGGGTGAGAGGCGTTCCATGAGCGTCAGCACGGCGAGGGAGACCGATTCGCGCTGCTCGAAGGTGTCGGCCGGGCCGAGCATCGGATCGCCGTCGAGGAGCGGTTCGGGCAGCCAGGCACCCGCGGTGCGTTCGCGGCGGGCCTGCGCCGAGCGGAGCCGGTCCAGGCAGAGGTTGGTGACGACCTTGGTCAGCCATGCTTCCGGCACCTTGATCCGCTGCCGGTCGGCGGCTTGCCAGTGCAGGAACGCGTCCTGCACTGCGTCCTCGGCATCGACGGCGGAGCCCAGCAGCCGGTATGCCAGCGAGGCTAGCCGGTTCCGGCTGGCCTCGAACCGGCTGGTGTCGAAGTGATCGGTCGCGGTGTTGTCCACGCGGATCACCCTAAGCGGCTACGCGAAGCGCCTTGTCGGCGGACGCGTCCGACGCGGCGGCCAGGCGGTGCCTGCGCTTGGGCAGGCCGAAGGTCGGGTGAGAGGTGGTCCACAGCGACATCTTGAGGATGGCCGCCTTGATCCGCGCGGCCTTCCGGCCGCCCACGTACTTCGGCTTTGCGCGCCCTTCGTCGTCGACCATCTGCAGGATCCCGTCTCGCCGCCCGAGGCTGATGTGGTTGCCCAGGTACTCCAGCTTGGTGTTCGGGATCTTGCGGCCGGTCAGGCGTCCCACGATCGCGGCCGTGGCCTGCATGCCGGTGTAGCCGGCCGAAGCGCAGGACATCGGCAGCGGTCGGCCGTTGTCGCCTACGGCGTAGGCGCTGTCGCCGGCGGCGTAGACGTTCGGATGCGAGAGGGACCTCATGGTGCGATCGACGATGATCCGACCGTCCTCGGTGACCTCCAGCCCGCTGGTGGCGGCGATGGGGCTGACCGCGAACCCGGCCGTCCACACGGTTGCGTCGGACGCCAGGGCGGTGCCGTCGGCACACAGCACGCGCGCCGCCTCGACGGCTTCGACCTCGGTGTGCTCCAGGACGGTGATGCCCAGCCGGTCGCAAGCCTGGCGCAGGTGGCTGCGGGCTCCGGCGGAGAGTGGGGCGCCCAGCTCTCCGCGGGCAACCAACGCCACCGACAGGCCGGGCCGCGTTTCGGCGATCTCGGTGGCGGTCTCGATGCCGGTCAACCCGTCCCCGACGACCAGCACACGCCCGCCTTCGCCCTGCCTGCCCAGGCTGTCCAGGCGCTCGCGCAGGCGCAACGCCGAGGGCCGGCTGGCGACGTCGAAAGCGTGCTCGGCCGCGCCGGGGACGCCGTGGTCGGCGCCGTGGCTGCCGAGCGCGTAGACAAGCGTGTCGTAGTCGAGTTCACCGCCGCCGCCGTCGGCGTCGGCCACGGCGACGACCTGGCGCTCGGGGTCGACAGCGGTGACGCGGGCCAGGCGCAGCCGGACCCCCGTGCCCACGAAGACGTCGGCGAGCTGGGGAGCCTTGATCTCCCGGCCGGCCGCGAGCTGGTGCAGCCGCAGCCGCTGGACGAAATCCGGCTCGGCGTTGACCACGGTGATCTCGGCGTCCGCTGGGGACAACCGGCGGGCCAGGGTCCCGGCCACGTAGGACCCGGCATAGCCGGCGCCGAGGACGACGATGCGGTGCTTCATGTCTCGCTCCTGTCGGTTCGCTTGCTCCCGGCGACTTGAGCGGGACAGCGCCCCGATTGCTGACAGGAACCGCGTGTGGCATGGGTCACAGGCCGGGGGGCGATGCTCTGCCAGAGTCTCGAAATGTTAGTTCGGAGAACTCGCTGCACCCATGCAGCTGTCCGGCGATGGCGCGTCAGAGAGCGCAACAGTGACGGGTGCGCGAGCAGGTCCCGATCGTGCACCCCTGGGACCGCCCGGCCCGGTCTGGGACCCTCCCCTGGGACGGGCGACTCCGGGACTTCGTTGCCACGTCAACCAAGTGGGGGGATTGATCGTGCCTGGGAAATTTCACGGCTCTGGCCGCAGTTCCGTGAATCCCCAGGTCAGCAGTAGGAACGCGGGATCGTTTCGGCAGCGTACTTCCTGCCGTGGCGAGCAAGGCGGTTGAGGATGTGTTGCTTCCCGGGATCGATGTGCGGGTGGAGGGGATGAGCGACTCCTCCGGCATCCTGATGGTGGAGGCGGTGTCGACGGCCCGTCCAGGCCGGTGCCCGAACTGTCGCAAGCAGGCCCGCCGCGTGCACAGCACTTATCAACGCTCCCTGGATGAGCGGCCGTTGGGCTCACGCCGAGTCATCGTCCGGCTGCGGGTGCGCCGGTACTTCTGCGACCGGAAGAGCTGTTCCCGTACGACGTTCGTCGAGCAGGTGCCGGGTCTGTCCACGCGCTACCGCCGTTCCAGTACCGGGCTTGCGGGCTGGCTGCGGTCGATCGCGATCGAGCTCGGCGACCGTCCCGCCGCACGGCTGTGTCGCCGACTGCGGCTGACCGCGGGCCGAACCCGGCTGCTCAGGCTGCTGACGGCGCCGACGGTATCGGACTGTGCCCCGCGGGTGCTGGGGGTGGACGAGTTTGCCTTCCGCAAGGGCTGCACCTACGGCACCGTGCTGGTCGACGTCGAGGCCGGCCGGGTCGTGGACGTATTGCCCGACCGCACCTCCGAGACGTTCGCGACCTGGCTCACCGAGCATCCCGGAGCCGAGATCATCTGCCGGGACCGGGCCACTGCCTACACCAAGGCGGTCAAGGAAGCCGCCCCCAACGCCCTCGAAGTCGCGGATCGCTGGCACCTGCTGCAGAACCTGTCCGCCGCGGTGGAGAAGACCTGCCACCAGCACTGCGACTGCCTGCGCACACGTGCCGAGGAGGAGACGGTGACCAAGGTGCCGGAGGCGGCCCCGATGCTGTTACCGCCCGCGGAACTGCCCCGCACCCAGATCATCGAACGCACCCGCCACCGCTACGAGGACATCCACCGCCTGCTGGAGCAACGCTGGACGTTCAGCGCCATCGCCCGTCGGCTGAACCTCGACCGCAAGACCGTGCGCCGCTTTCGTGACACTGACCTCGACGAGCTGCTGGCCTCCGCCCGCGACCGCCGCCCCAACGGCGTCCTGGAGCCCTTCAAGGCATACCTCAACGCTCGCTTCACCGAGGCGCAAGGCCAGCGGCACGCGGCTGTTCCTGGAGATCCAGGCTCGCGGCTACCGTGGCAGCCGCCAGGTGGTCCGCAAACACCTCGCCGCCCTTCGCGCGGGCACCGCCGAACCGATCCGGGCCGACATCCCGAGCCCTCGCAAGATCACCTCGTGGATCATGCGGCCCCGGGGGACGCTCACCGAAAGCCAGGACGAGCGCCTCCTTCAGGTCCGGCTCGCCTGCCCGGACATCACCCGGGCCTGCGACCTCGCCCGGGCCTTCGCAGATCTGGTGCGTCACCGGCGCGGATTCCTGCTGCTGGAGTGGATCCGCCAGGCCGAACAGGACGCACCGAAGCCGATGCAGGGCTTCGCCGGCCTCCTCCGCCAGGACCTCGACGCCGTCACTGCTGGACTTACGCTGCCGTGGAGTTCCGGTGCTGTCGAAGGGAACGTGAACCGCGTCAAAGCGCTCAAGCCAGCGATGTATGGCCGGGCCTCGTTCAGCCTCCTCCGGACCCGCCCATGAGATGGTGAGGCCGCACGCAACGGGCGTGCACCCACGGACTCCAGAGGACTCCTGCATGCCTGAGCGTGGTCTCGATTCATCCTGGCTGCATGCGTGGTGTCAACAGGTTTCACAAGGCGTGAGCCAGCTGATGGAAACCTTCGAGAAGACGCACGGCTACCCCGCGGGGGACAACGAGGTGGCGCTGGCCGACGATGAGACGCAGGCCGCGGTCACCCTCCTGACGAACCACCGGTCGGAATGTGTGGCCCTGCTGTCGCTCTTCGCCGTGATCGACAGCGTGTCTCTGCCCGACATCGGCAAGGGGTACTTCATCCACCCGCCCGCTACCGTGACTGCGCACCTGGACGAGTACGGCGCGGTCCCCCTCGAGAATGGCGATCATGGACTCGTCTTCGGGAGCGACGGCGGCGGCAATCTCTTCGCTCTCGCGGCCAACGGCACGGTCCACAAGTCCAGGACTGCATCCTGGAACGACGAGTTCTATGCCGTGGCCGCCAGTCTGCGCGACTTCCTTGAGCAACTTCGCGATGTCATTGATCAGTTCGCCGCCACGGGGCACCCCGGGGCTCTCTGAACTTCACGCACTGCCTGTCCACACGCGTCCTTCGTGGGTTCACGGAACTGCGGCCAGAGCCGATTTCACGCATCCGCATCAACGGGTGCGGCCACCGTTGATCATCGGTGTGTGAAGACTGAAGATCATGCGGTGGCCGCAGGTCACAGCGTAGACCCTGCCCGCTGGCAGGAGGCGTTCGAGGGCCTGACGGCCCAGATCGCGGGCCGGTTCGCACGGGTCGAACCCCGACGTCGGGTCGGGCGGTTGGTGCTCGGGCTGCTGTCGGACCTGCCGCGCAAAAACTGCTGGACCATCGCAGAGTGGGCCGGAGAGAGCACCCCGGACGCCATGCAGCACCTGCTCGGGCGGGCCAAGTGGGACGCCGACCAGGTCCGCGACGACGTGCGGGCCTACGTGGTGGAGCATCTGCGGGACGACCAAGCGGTTCTGGTGGTCGACGAGACCGGCGACGTGAAGAAGGGCACCGACACCGTCGGTGTCCAGCGCCAGTACACCGGCACCGCGGGCAGGATCGAGAACGCGCAGGTCGCCGTCTATCTCGTCTACGCCGGCCGCCGCGGACACGCCGCGGTAGACCGGGAACTGTACGTTCCGCGTTCCTGGGCCTCGGACCCCGACCGCTGCCGGGCCGCCGGACTCGGTGACAAGACAGAATTCGCTACCAAACCGCAGCTTGCCGCCCGCATGGTCACCCGATTCCTGGACGTCGGCCACCGGGCCGTCTGGGTCGCGGGAGGCGAGGTCTACGGCGGCAACCCGACGCTACGCGCCGCGCTGGAAGAAAGCGGCACCGGCTACGTCCTCGGGGTGGCCTGCTCGCACGAAGTCACCACAGGCGCCGGGAAGTTCCGCGCGGACACGCTGGCCAGGAAGGTTCCCAAGAGGGCCTGGCAGAAGCTGTCCGCAGGGAGCGGAGCCAAGGGCCACCGCTTCTACGATTGGGCCGTCATCGACCTCACCGACCTCCGGCCCGGGAGCCGGCAGTTGCTGATCCGCCGCAACCGCAGTACCGGCGAACTCCCGTACTACCGCTGCCACTCGCCGGCCGCCGCAGTGCCGCTAACCACCCTGGTGCGCGTCGCTGGATCAAGGTGGCGGGTCGAGGAGTTTTTCCAGTCCGGCAAGGGCCTGGCGGCCTTGGACGAGCACCAGGTCCGCCGCTACCCGTCCTGGTCCCGCTGGGTCACCCTGGCCATGCTCGCGCACGCCTTCCTCGCCGTCGTCCGCGCGAACGAACACGACCGTCGATCCCGCACCAGACGCCCTCATACCGCTCACCTGCAACGAGATCCAACGGCTGTTCATCACGCTCGTCATCCGGCCCGCCTTTGACCCGGTCCACCGGCTCGGCTGGTCCGAAGGGCGACGCCGCCACCAGGCCCGATCCCGGACCAGCCAGTACCGGCGGCAAGCCGCTCGAACGTGAAGATCACGATTTACGGCTGGAGTACTAGGGCCTGTGTGAGGTCGTGATCAATTTCGGGTTCTGGTCCCGTGCGGGGACAGGACCTGGTAGGACGCTGGGTGTGACACGTAGGCAACT
>NZ_JBEPBF010000103.1:0-37086 GCF_040298985.1 Streptomyces sp. NPDC001093
CGACGGCCGGCCGGCTCACGGGGCGGGGACATGTCGTCCCGGGCCTCGCCGCGCTCGCCGGCCCGCCCGGCCGACGGGCCCGTATCGCGCGGTGTGCGGCCGTGGGCTCCACCGTCCTCGCCGTGGCCGTCCTGCTCGCGGCGCTGCTGCTGCCGGACCAGCCCGACCGGCTCACCCCGGCCGCGTTCGTACGGCTGCCGGCCGAGGGCATCCTGCTCGCCGCCGTGCTGCTCGTGCTGCCGCCCCGGGGGAGGCGGGCCGGGGCGGCGGCCATCGGCGTGCTGATCGGGCTGCTCACGCTCCTCAAGTGCCTGGACATCGGCTTCTATTCGGTGCTGTACCGCCCCTTCGACCTGGTGCTGGACTGGGGCCTGCTGGGCAACGCGGCGGACTATGTGCGGGACACCCACGGCCGCACCGGCGAGCTGGTCGCCACCGCCGGTGCCCTGCTCCTCGCGGTCGCCGTCCTTCTCCTGACCGCGGGCTCCACGGTCCGCCTCACCACCGTGCTGACCCGGCGCCGCGCCCGGTCCGTCCACGTCGTCCTGGTGCTGGGCACCGCCTGGATCAGCTGTGTCGTGCTCGGCCTGCGCGCGGGCGCCGGGCCCATCGCCTCCACGCTCGACGCCGGCCTCCTCGACAACCGCGCCAAACAGGTCCGCGTCTCCCTCGCCGACGCCCGGCTCTTCCGGCGCCAGGCCGCCCACGACGCCTTCGCCCACACGCCCCCGGACCAGCTGCTGACCGGCCTGCGCGGCAAGGACGTGCTCTTCACGTTCGTCGAGAGCTACGGCCGTTCGGCGATCGAGGACCCGGTGATGGGGCCGCCGATCGGCAACGTCCTCAAGGAGAGCGACGACGTCCTCAGGGCCGCCGGCTTCCGGTCCCGCAGCGGCTGGCTGCGCTCGCCGGTGACCGGTGGCGGCAGCTGGCTGGCCCACTCGACCTTCCTGTCCGGCCTGTGGATCAGCAACCAGCAGCGGTTCCGCAGCCTCACCTCCAGCGACCGGACCACCCTCACCGGCGCGTTCCGCAGGACCGGTGCCTGGCGCACGGTCGGCGTCGTGCCCGGGGTGCTGGTGGCCTGGCCGGAGGGCCGGTTCTTCGGCCTGGACCACGTCTACGACGGCCATCACCTCGACTACCGCGGCCCGGACTTCGGCTGGTCCCAGGTGCCGGACCAGTTCACCCTCCAGACGTTCCAGCGCCGGGAGTTCGGCACGCGGGGCCGGGGCCCGCTGATGGCCGAGATCATCCTCACCTCCAGCCACTATCCGTGGGCGCCCCTGCCCCGCATGGTCGACTGGGCGAAGCTGGGCGACGGCTCGGTCTTCCAGCCGATCAGGAGCGAGGGCAAGTCCCAGGACGAGGTCTGGAAGAACCCGGAGAGCGTGCGCACCGAATACCGCACCTCCATCGAGTACTCGCTGAACAGCCTCGTCGAATTCCTGCGGCGCTACGGCAACGACAACACCGTCATGGTGTTCCTGGGCGACCACCAGCCCGTGCCGACCGTCACCGGCAACAGCCCCAGCAAGGACGTGCCGGTCACCATCGTCGCCCGGGACCCCAAGGTGCTGGACCGGATCTCCGGCTGGGGCTGGACGGAGGGCCTCAAGCCCGCGGCGAACGCCCCCGTCTGGCCGATGGACGGCTTCCGCGACCGGTTCATGAAGGCGTTCGGGCCACAGCCGGGCTGAACCCGCCGGTGACGGTCCTCAACGGCCGGGCCGGTCGAGGAACTCCCGCACCACGGCGAGGAACTCCTCCGGCCGGGACTCGTGGACCAGATGCCCCGCGTCCACGGTCACCAGCGAGGCTCCGGGGATCAGGCCGGCGAGCTGCGCGACCTGGTCCTGCGGGATGTGGCTGGTGGGACCACCCCCGACGACCAGCGTCGGCATGGTGATCCGGTCCATGTGGTGCCACCACACAGGGTCAGGTGTGTTGCGCTGTTCATCGGTGGCCCGCACCATCGCCCAGTCGAACGGCAGCTCTCCAGCGGGCCGCTGGGCGGGCGGCCGGGGCGGGTCGAGCGGCACGGGTGCGCAGATGTCCTCCAGCACCAGCCGTCGTACGACACCGGGATGACGCTGGGCCAGCAGGTAGGCGACGATGCCGCCCAGCGAATGGCCCACGACATCGGCGCCGCCGACGCCGAGGGCGGCCAGCAGGGCGAGGACGTCCTCGCTCATCGCCTCGGCCCGGTAGTCCCCCGGCCAGTCGCTGTGTCCGTGGCCGCGCAGGTCGGGGGCGTGCACCCGGCGCGGGCGCGGGGGTGCCGCGAGCCGCTCGGCGATGTGCGTCCAGTCCGCGCCGTCCGCGCCCCGGCAGTGCAGCAGTACGACGGGCGGGGCGTCCGCCGGGCCCCAGGACCGGCAGGCCAGGGTGATGCCGTTCGCCTCGACGGTGTACGGCGCCGCGGTGTCCATGCCGGGCACGCTATCCGGTCGGTCCGGTGGGGAGCCGCCTACTCTGCCGAGGGCAGAGCGGCGCCCGCCGGCCCGTCGAGGAAGGCGAGGGTGCGTTCCCGGAACCACTCCGGGTCGTCCAGCCAGGGATAGTGACCGGCGCCGGGCTGGACGGCGGCCTCGGCGTCCGGGAAGGCCTCGGCGGCACGGCGGACGAGGTCCGGGAGGGGGCCGCCGTCGAGTTCCCCGGCGAGCAGGAGGACCGGCGCGGTCAGTGCGGCGAGGGCCGTCCGCGTCGCGTCCGGAGTGAAGGCGCCGTCGGCGAAGTAGCGGTCCGCCGCTTCCTCGTTGGTCTGCTCCGGTTCGGCGTCCGTGTGCGCCCGGGCCGCGTCGTCCCAGCGGCCGTAGAAGAACGGCAGGAACACGTCGTCGAAGTCCGCCTCCCCCGCCAGCCAGGCCCGGAAGGCCGGGAACGCCTCCGCGAACCACGGCTCGTCCGCGCGCAGCCGGGCCGCGGCCAGCCGGTCTTCGGGCGTCGCCCGCAGGCCCAGGGCGGACGGGTTGGGTGTGATCAGCAGCAGTCGCCGTATCCGCCGCGGGTGGCGGGCCGCGTAGAGCATGGCGAGGGCCGCGCCCGCCGAGTGGGCGAGCAGATCCATGTGCTCCAGACCCATGTGTGCGCGCCACACCTCGACGTCCTCGACCATCCGGTCGCAGCGGTACGTCGCCGGGTCCGCCGGCGGCGCGGAGTCCCCGGTGCCGCGCAGGTCCAGCAGGGTCAGTCGCCGGTGCGCGGCCAGCCCGCCGAGGTCTCCCAGGTAGGCGGAGGCGCGCATCGGGCCGCCGGGCAGGACGACGAGGGGCTCGCCGGCACCCCGCAGGTGGTAGGCGAGCCGGGTGCCGTCGGGCGCGGTGAAGGTCGGCATGGTGGTGATCATGTCGTTCGGCCCTGGAGCGGCGCAACGTATTACCGTCCGAGGCGCTTTACCGTACGAGGCGCTTTACCGTACGAGGGGCTTTGCCGCCCGGGGCGAGAGGCCGGGCGGCCTCCCAGGGCGGACTCCGCCAGATCACGTGATGCCCGCCATTCCAGAAAGGCGGGCGGGCCCGCACGGGCGGCGGCGTCCGTTCCCCTCACAGCTCCACGGGCCCCTTCTCCGGCGCGACCGGCGCAGAAATTCTTCGCAGGCCTCTTGCCTGGAGCCGTATGGCCTGGATTACTGGCCCCGAACGGATCGACCGAATGATCGGTCGTCCGGTATGTGAGTGCGGCGAGGGAGACGACTCGATGGCGGATGCGACCGACCTGCTCGACGCGGGCGAACGGCTCGGGCCCGAGGAACTGCGGGAGCTCCAGCTGGAGCGGCTGCGCGCCTCACTGCGCCACGCCTACGACAACGTGCCGTTCTACCGGGAGTCCTTCGACAAGGCCGGTGTCCGACCCGAGGACTGCCAATCCCTCGCCGATCTGGCTCGTTTCCCCTTCACGACCAAGGCCGACCTCAGGGAGAACTACCCGTACGGCATGTTCGCCGTCCCGCGCGAGCGGATCCGCCGGCTGCACGCCTCCAGCGGCACCACCGGGCGCCCCACGGTCGTCGGCTACACGGACAACGACCTTTCCATGTGGGCCGACATGGTGGCCCGGTCGATCCGGGCGGCCGGCGGGCGGCCCGGTGACATCGTGCATGTGGCCTACGGCTATGGGCTGTTCACCGGCGGTCTGGGCGCCCACTATGGTGCCGAGCGCCTGGGCTGTACGGTCGTCCCGGCCTCCGGCGGCATGACGGCCCGGCAGGTGCAGCTGATCCAGGATCTTCAGCCGGCCGTCATCATGGTGACCCCGTCCTACATGCTCACGCTGCTGGACGAGTTCGAGCGGCAGGGCGTGGACCCGCGCGGCACCTCGCTGCGCGTGGGGATCTTCGGGGCCGAGCCCTGGACGGAACAGATGCGGCGCGAGATCGAGGAGCGGTTCGCGATCGACGCCGTGGACATCTACGGGCTGTCCGAGGTGATCGGCCCGGGCGTGGCGCAGGAGTGCGTGGAGACCAAGGACGGGCTGACGATCTGGGAGGACCACTTCTATCCGGAGGTGGTCGACCCGGTCACGGGCGAGGTACTGCCGGAGGGCGAGCGCGGCGAGCTGGTGTTCACCTCGCTGACCAAGGAGGCCATGCCGGTCATCCGGTACCGCACCCGGGACCTGACCCGGCTGCTGCCCGGCACGGCCCGGGCGTTCCGCCGGATGGAGAAGATCACCGGGCGCAGCGACGACATGGTGATCCTGCGCGGGGTCAACCTCTTCCCGACCCAGATCGAGGAGATCGTGCTCCGCACGCCCGGCGTGGCGCCCCACTTCCAGCTCCGGCTGACCCGGGAGGGCCGGCTGGACCGGCTCACCGTCCGGGCCGAGGCCCGCGCGGACGCGGGCCCGGAGGCGCGGGACGCGGCGGCCCGGTCCATCTGCGCGGCCGTCAAGGACGGGATCGGGGTGTCCGTCGACGTGGAGATCGTGGAGCCGGAGTCCCTGGAGCGCTCGGTCGGCAAGATCCGCCGGATCGTGGACCTGCGGACCCGGAGCTAGGACGGCGACCCGAGACGGACGACCGGAGACGGACGACCCGAGACCGGCGGCCCCGAGGCGCGGACACTCCTCGGGGCCGCACCCGTCACGGCACCCGGCTCGGCGTCTCCGCGGTGCCCCCGGCCGGCCGAGCCGGTCGCGCCCCCGGTTCACGCCGTACCGGTACCGTCCCTGGACCCACCGAACGGCCGACCTGGCACGCCGAAGACCCCATGCACGCCACGGGACGCACTGGACCTGGTCGCCGCATCACCGACCATGGCCGTGCCTCCGGCCCGGATCGCATCGACGTACCCCGAAACGTCGCACCGGCCCTATACTCCGAGGCCATGACGGACACCGCTCCCACCCCGGACCCCGGCCTGGTCAACGCGCTGCGGGCGCTGTCCAATCCGATGCGGCTGCAGATGCTGCGCTGGCTGCGCGAGCCCGAGCGGCACTTTCCGATGGAGACGGCCATCGCCGATCCGGCCGAGGTCGGTGTGTGCGTGAGCCACATCCAGGCCAAGGCGGGCCTGGCCCAGTCGACCGTGTCGGCCTATATGGCCGAACTCCAGCGCGCGGGCCTGGTCCGGGCCACCCGGGTGGGCAAGTGGACCCATTACAAGCGGGACGAACGGCGCATAGCCGACCTGGTCGCGGAGCTGGGGCGGTCGCTCTAGCCCACTCGGTCGCCGGGGGCCACCCCTTGCGGTTCATATCGAGAATCTGCGATATTTCGAATCATCGCATCGAGCATCGAGCCGTCGACGCGCAGGGAGAGACACGATGACCGGGAAGAACGGCCTGGACCTCGGCAGGTTCGGGATCTACACCTTCGACTTCGAGCACCAGCCGGCCGCGCGGATCCGGGACTCTGTCCAGGAACTGGAGGATCTGGGCTGGCGAGCCGTCTGGATCCCGGAGGCGCTCGGGCGGGAGGCGTTCACGCACGCCGGCTATCTGCTCGCCTCCACGCGGCAGCTGAGCGTGGTGAACGGCATCGCCCGGATCTGGTCCCGCGAGGCGGCCTGGACGCACGGTGCCGCCCTGCTGCTCGCGGACGCCTATCCGGGTCGGCACATGCTCGGCCTGGGCTTCGGCGGGCAGCCCCGCCCGGGGATCAGGCCCCTCGCCGCGATGGCCGGGTACCTCGACGAGCTGGACGCCCTGCGGACGCCCAACCCCCGACCGGCACAGCCCGTCCGGCGCCTGCTGGCCGCGTACGGACCCAAGATGCTGGAGCTGGCCCGCGACCGCGCCGAGGGGGCCCAGACGTACCACGTGAACACGGCACACACCCGGCAGGCGCGGGAGATCCTCGGGCCGGACGCCTTCCTGGCCGTCGAGCACGCCGTGCTGTTCGAGACCGACCCCGGCCGGGCCCGCGCTCTCGCGCGCGAGCACCTGCACGGTTACCTCGAAACCCCTTACAACATCGCCAAGTTCCGTCGGCTCGGATACACCGACGACGACCTCTCCGGCGGCGGCAGCGACCGGTTCGTGGACGACCTGGTGTTCTGGGGCGACCCGGACACGGTCGTGCGCAAGCTGCACGGGCATGAGGAGGCCGGTGCGGATCACGTCGCCGTGCAGGTGATCGGTGTCGAGCCGGGCGGATCGGCGCTGCCCCGGTGGCGGTTGCTGGCCGACGCCCTGCTGCCGTCGAAGGCCGCTGACCGCCTCGGCTAGCCGCCGAAGCGGTTCCGCAGTTCGCGCTTGAGGATCTTCCCGCTGGCGTTGCGCGGCAACTCGTCCACGAACAGCACCCGTTTGGGCGCCTTGAAGGGCGCGAGCTTCTCCTTCACCTGCGCGATGAGCTGATCCTCCGTCACCTCACCGCGTGGGACGACGATCGCCGTGACGGCCTCGATCCACCGCTCGTCGGGCAGGCCGATCACGGCGGCCTCGGCGACCGCCTCGTGGGTGTACAGGGCGTCCTCGACCTGGCGTGAGGCGACCAGGACACCACCGGAGTTGATGACGTCCTTCACCCGGTCCACGATCGTGAAGTAGCCGTCGGCGTCGCGCACCGCGAGGTCCCCGGAGTGGAACCAGCCGTCCCGGAAGGCCTCGGCGGTCTCCTCGGGTTTGTCCCAGTAGCCCTCGCACAACTGCGGTGAGCGGTAGACGATCTCGCCGGGCGTGCCGTCGGGTACGTCCTCGCCCTGGTCGTCCACGACCCGTGCGTCCACGAACAGTACGGTCCGCCCGCAGGAGTCCAGCCGGCCCTCGTGCTCGTCGGGGCCGAGGACCGTGGCCAGCGGTCCGATCTCGCTCTGCCCGAAGCAGTTGTAGAAGGCGAGCCGCGGCAGGCGCTCGCGCAGCCGCTGCAGCACCGGGACGGGCATGATCGACGCGCCGTAGTAGGCCTTGCGCAGGCCGTCGAGGTCCCGGGTGGCGAAGTCGGGCCTGCCCGCGAGCCCGATCCACACCGTGGGCGGCGCGAAGAGGCTGTCCACGCGGCCCGCCTCGATCAGGTCGAGAAGCCGGTCCCCGTCGGGCGCGTCCAGGATGATGTTGGTCGCGCCGACGGCGAGGTACGGCAGCAGGAACACGTGCATCTGCGCCGAGTGGTACAGCGGCAGCGCGTGCGCCGGAAGGTCACCGGCGCTGAGGTCCAGGGCGGTGATCGCGCTCAGGTACTCGTGCACGAGGGCGCGGTGGGTCATCATCGCGCCCTTGGGCAGGGCGGTCGTACCGGAGGTGTACAGCAGCTGCACCAGGTCCTCGGTGCGGGGTTCGGGCCCGTCGTACGGCGGCGCGTCGGCCAGCCGGGCGAGCAGCGAGTCCGCGGTGTCCCTGAGCGGCAACACCCGTACGTCGTGCGGGAGTCGGCCGGCGAGGCCCGGGTCGGCGAGGACCAGGGTGCTGCCGGACTGGCCCACGAGGTACGCCAGGTCGTCCCCGGTCAGGTTCTGGTTGACCGGCACATGGACGAGGCCGGCGCGGGCGCAGGCCAGGAAGCCGATCAGGTAGGCGTCGGAGTTGTGGCCGTAGGCGCCGACCCGGTCGCCGGGCGTGAGGCCCTCCGCGAGCAGCACCGAGGCGGCTCGGGAGACGGCGTCGTCGAGTTCCTCGTACGTCCAGCGGCGCCCTGCGTACTCCACCGCGCGGCGGGCCGGGGTGCGCCGGGCGCTGCGCCGCAGCACCCCGTCGACCGTGCTGCCGTGTCCCTGGGTCATGGCTCATGATCCTGGGTCCGTCGAGGAGACAGGTCAAGCATCGTGGAGGCGCATACACCGGTCCCACCGGTCGTCCGCCGAATGCGGTTTTCGCTTCCGCGTGCTCCTGTGCGCCCCTTTGGAGAAAGGATTTGGGCAACCGGCCACCACAGAACCTGGGCAGGACTTGTCTCGGGCGCCAAGTCCGTAGCAGTTCACGCACTTCTCATGTCACGTAGGGCAGGAGGAATCCATGAACCGTGCTGTGCCTGAGCAGAAAGAAACGTGGACGACAGGTACTGCTCCCGGCATATTCCCACTCCTCGGCCACGGTATCGCCTTATACCGTCGGCCGCTGGCGTTTCTGAATTCTTTGCCGGCGTACGGGGATCTGGTCGAGATACGGCTGGGTCCCCAGCGCGCCTGGATGGTGTGTCACCCCGAGCTGACCCACGAGGTGCTCATGGACCCGCACACCTTCGACAAGGGCGGTCCGCTGTACGACAGGCTCGGCAAGCTGATGGGGGACGGTCTCGTCACCTGCCGCCAGCCGGCGCACCGGACCAAGCGCAGGATGCTGCAGCCCGGCTTCCGTCCCTCGTACGTCGCCCACTACACCGACCTCGTCGCCGAGGAGGCCGAGGCGGTGTACCGGAAGTGGCCGGCGGGTCGGACGGTACCCGTCACCGAGGCGATGATGACCCTCACGACACGTGTGATCAGCCGCGTCCTGCTCTCCGACGCGCTGGACGACACGACGACCACCGAGGTGCGGGACTGTCTCACGGACGTCGTCCGTGGACTGTTCGTCCGCACGGTCGTACCGATCGACGCCCTGTTCCGCCTCCCCACACCCGCCAACCGCCGCTACCGGCACGCACTGTCGCGTCTGCACGCGATCATCGACACGGCGATCGCGGAGCGCCGCCGGGGCGCCGACCGCGACGATGTGCTGGGAACGCTGCTGGCGGCCGCGCGCGGCGACGGCGGAGCGGCCGCGATCACCGACCAGGAGGTCCACGATCACCTGATCACGCTGCTGCTCACCGGCGTCGAGGCGCCGGCGCTGTGCCTGGCCGACGCCTTCAGCCTGCTGGCCCGCCACCCGGAGGCGGAGCGCCGCCTGCACGCCGAGCTCGACGCCGTCCTCCCCGGAGGCCGACGGCCCGGCCCCGAGGATCTTCCGCACCTCGTCTTCACCCGGTGCGTCGTCTCCGAGACGCTGCGCCACTCGTCCCCCGGCTGGCTCTTCACCCGGGTCGCCACCAGGGAGACGGAACTCGCCGGATGCCGGCTGCCCGAGGGAGCCACCGTTCTGTACAGCCCCTACCTCCTGCACCACGATCCCTCGTCGTTCCCCGACCCCGGGCGTTTCGACCCGGCCCGCTGGTTGCCGGGCAGGCCCACCGCCGAACAGCGCCGCGCGCTGATGCCGTTCTCCGCGGGCAACCGCAAGTGCCTCGGTGACGAGTTCGCCATGGTGGAGGCCACCCTGGCGCTCGCGACCATCGCCGGCCGGCGGCGCCTGCGCCATCTGCCCGGGTACGTCGAGCGGAATCCGCGGCCGGCGATCACGTTGGGCCCGCGTTCCCTGGTGATGGCCTGCGAAGCACGTTCGCCCATGCCTTCCGGCGCATCGGATTCCCGGACGGCGGGTGACGACGTTGTCGACAACGCATGAGGAAATCCCGGTCGCCGTACCGGACGGAATTCCGGTTCCCACGCTCAGGGACCTGATCGACGGCCACCTCCACATGCCCTTCCCGTTCGAGCGCAATCCCCATGAATCCGAAGCCGCGGCCGGCGTCGACGCATGGCTGAGCGCGTGGGGGCTGACCGACGAACCAGGCGTGGCGGAGATGATCGTCCGCACGCGCCCGGCCGAGCTCGCGTCCTACAACAGCCCCACCATGGATGCCGGTCTGCTCCAGATCGTGGCCAATCAGATCGCCTATCAGTTCGTCTTCGACGACCGTGCGGAGGACACCGGTCGGCGCTCACCGGGCAGGCTGGTTCCCATGCTGTGCGAGAGCGTCGCGATTCTGCGGGACGGCCGGCGGCCCAGCACTCCCCTCGGAGCGGCTCTGGCCGATCTCCACCGGCAGGTCCGGGAGCGGTGCACACCCGCGCAGGCGGCGCGATGGGCCTGGAAGAGCCGGGAGTACGTGCACGGTCTGTTGTACGAGGCGGTGGCCCAGGCCCACCCCCTGCTCGTGCGGACCGGGGACTGCACCTCGATACGGTCGCTGACCGCGGGCGTCGAGCCGTTCTACCCGCTGTGCGAGGCCGCGCAGCCGTACGAACTGTCGTCCGCCGAGCTCCACCATCCCGTCGTCCAGCGCCTGAGCCGGCTGTCGGCCGACGCGGCGGTGTGGATACCCGACCTGTTCTCCGCGGTGAAGGAACAGCGCGCAGGCGAAATGATCAATCTGGCCCTTGCCCACCAACGCGAGCACCGGTGCTCGCTGCAGAGCGCCGTCCTCATGGCCATCGAGAAGATCAACGCGACGATCAAGGAGTTCCAGGCGCTCTACGCGGAGATCGAACCGGAGCTGAGCCCGGCGGGCGTCGGCTACGTGGAGGGCATGATCGGCTGGATCCGCGGGTGCTACCACTGGTCCCGCACCGTGCCACGGTACGCGGACGTGACCTCGGTGCCCGCGGAGCCGTGGTCCGACCAGGTCCCATACCCGGTGGGCAGGCATTATCCCATCTGAAGCCGACGATTCATCCTATGGTGCTCAATCCGGCCTGCCCCACCTCGGCGAGGCGTACGCTCGGCTCCCCTGGCCGAACGACAGAAGGCGGTAGGGCACATGGCGACGGGGCCGCGGCAACCGATCACGCAGCAGCCGACGTTGATCGAGCGCCGACGGGAACTCCAGGCCCTCGACACCGCGTTCCAGGAGTTGCGGCGCACCACCGCTGGCGTGCCGCGAGCCAGACGCCGCGGTCTGCTGGCCTTCACCGGGCAGGCCGGTCTGGGCAAGACGGCACTCATCGCGGAGGCACGGGCCCGGGCCGCGGCCCACGGATTCACGGTGCTGTCGGGCAGGGGCGGCGAGACGGAACAGGGGTCGGCGTTCCGCGTGGTGCGCCAGTTGGCGCAGCCCTCGCTGGCCGCCATGGACGGGGCGGAACTCCGCTCGTTCATGGGAAGTTGGTACGACATCGTCGCCGCCGCGCTGGGTCTCGAAGCGAGGGACTCCGCCCCCGCCCCGGACCCGACCGGGGTCCGCGAAGGGCTCGACTGGGTCATGACACGCCTCACGGTGAAGAAGGCACCCGTCGTCCTGCTCCTGGACGACCTGCACTGGGCGGACGCCGAGTCCCTGAGCTGGCTCGCCTCCTTCGCCCCGCGGGCAGAGGACCTTCCGCTGCTGATCGTGGTGGCGTACCGGCCCGACGAGCTGCCACCCGAGGCGGGCGAACTCCGGTCGCTGGTCGGAGACCGGGGGAACCGCCCCCATGACCTGGCGCTGCTCACCGCCGACGGCGTGGCGCAGATCGTCAGGAAGGAAATCGGGGCGGCGGCCGAGGACCGGTTCTGCGAGGAATGCTGGTCGGCCACGGGGGGAAGCCCCTTCGAAGCGGTGGAGCTCGCCATCGGACTCGCCGAGCGGAAACTGAGCGGCACCGAGGACGACCTGCCCGCGATGCGTGAGCTCGCCGCGGCGATCAAGGGCCCGGGACTGATCGAGCGCCTGGAACGGCTGGACACCGCGACCGTCCGCTTCGCGCACACCGCGGCCGTACTGGGTTCGCCCTTCTCACCGCGGCTCGCCGCGACCATCGCGGTGCTCGGCGACGAGGCCGTCGCCGAGGCGACCCAGAAGCTGCGCGCGGCCCGGATCCTCGCCGACGGCCACGGCCCCGAGGGCGAGCTCGAGTTCGTGCACCCGCTGATCGCCACGACGATCTACCGGTCCATCCGCACGGCCTTCCGGGCCGGTCTGCACAACACCGCCGCGCAGACCGTGCTGGCCGCGGGATACGGCCCCACCGCCGCCGCCCGGCATCTGCTGGAGGTCCCCTGCGAGGGCAGTTCCGAGACGGTCGATTGCCTGCGCGAGGCCGCTCGCGCCTACCTCCGCGCCGGGGCGACCGAGGCCGCCCGGCGTCTGCTGTCCCGCGCGCTGCAGGAGCCGCCGCTCCCCGAGGACCGTGCCGCGCTCCTTCACGAACTCGCGTGCGCCACGTTCCTGATCGAGCCCACGGCCACGGTGCGGCATCTCCGCCAGGCGCTGGCGGAGCCCCACGTCGACCCCGATCTGCGGGCTTCCATCATCTTCCGGCTGACGCAGGCTCTGGCCCACACCGATCAGCTGGCCGAGGCCGTGACCGTGGCCGCGGAAGAAGCGCGGCGGGCCAGGAGCCCGCGCGTGAAACTGCGGATGCAGGCCGATCAGTTCGTCTGGAGCATGGTCCGCACCGACGACCCCGACTCACCCGCCCGCTCCCGGACACTGGCGCGTCTGGCCGAGCAGCTGCCCGGTCGCAGCCTGGAGGAGCGCTACATCCTGGGGCTGCGGGCCTGGGACGCCGTCAAGCGCGGTGAACCGCGGCAGACCGCCCTCGGGTATGCCGAGAAGGCCCTGCGCGGCGGCATGAGCTGGATCGACGAGAACCACGGTTTCGAGGTGCCCGTTTCGGTCGCCCTGGTGTTCATGTACGGCGACCAGCCGCGACGGGCAGAGGAGTTGTTCGACAAGGGCATCGCCGAGTGCGTGGCGAAGGGCTGGCGCGGCTCCCATCTGGCCCTCGGCCAGACCCTCGCCGGCTACATCCGCTACCAGCGCGGCTGCCTGGCCGAAGCCGAGGATCTCGCACGGGAGGGCCTGCGCATCGCCGGCAAGGTGGCAGGTGCCGTACCCGCCCAGTGGTTCGCCGTCGGCATCCTGATCCAGACCCTGCTGGCCCGTGGCCGTGTCACCGAGGCACGCGCACTGGCCGACGAGCACCGCTTCGGTGAGATGACCCCGAACGCCGTCATCTATCCCGACCCGCGCACCATCTACGCGGAACTGCTCCTGGCGGAGGGTGCGCACGCCGAGGCGGCGCCGCTGTTGTCGTCGGTCGGGCACTGGCTGGACGGCCGGGCCTGGCGGAATCCGGCCTGGTGCCCATGGCAGCTGCGGCTCGCGTCCGCGCTCGCCCCCACCGCCCCGGAGCAGGCCCTCGGCCATGCCCAGGAAGCCGTACGGCGCGCCCGGAACTTCGGCGCCGCCTCCGCCGTCGGCCAGGCCCTGTACACCCTCGCCGAGGTCACCGGCGGTCCGGCCGCACTCGACCTGTACGCGGAGGCGGTCGACCACCTGGAGCAGTCGCCCGCCGCTCACGAACTCGCCCGCGCCCAGATCGGCCACGGCGCCGCACTGTCCCGCAACGGGCGGCTGCAGGAGGCCGCCGACCGGCTCTACCAAGGCCTGGAAGGCGCCGTGCACTGCGGAGCCGAGGCACTCGCCGCCCGGGCCCGGGAAGAGCTCTCGGCGGCCGGACTGCGCCCGCTGCCGCTGCGCTATGCGCAGGCGGACACCCTGACCGCTCCGGAACGCCGTACCGCCGAACTGACCGCCCAGGGACACTCGGTGGCTGTGGTCGCGAAGGAGATGCGCCTCCCCGAGCAAGGCGTGCGGCAGTTGCTGTCCAGCGTCTACCGCAAGGCCGGCACCGACGCGGCGGGCCTCGCCGGCTTCCTGGCGGCCGGAACCCGCCCCCGCCCGTGAAACCGCAGGTCCCGGCCACCGGGTCCCGCCGTGGTCAGACCGGACGCGTGCGCCCCTCCCAGTACGGGTCCCGCAACCGCCGCTTGTACAGCTTGCCGTTGGGGTCGCGGGGCATCTCGGCGATGAAGTCGACGCTCCTGGGCCGCTTGTAGCCGGCGAGCCGCTCGGCGCAGTGGCCGAGGAGGGCGGCGGCGAGGGCCGGGCCGGGCTCGTGGCCGGGGGCCGGTTCGACCACGGCCTTGACCTCCTCGCCCCAGTCGTCGTGCGGGATGCCGAAGGCGGCGGCGTCGGCGACGGCCGGGTGGGACAGGAGCACGGACTCGATCTCGGCCGGGTAGATGTTGACCCCGCCGGAGATGATCATGTCGATCTTGCGGTCGCGGAGGAAGAGGTAGCCGTCCTCGTCGAGGTAGCCGAGGTCGCCGACGGTGAAGAAGTCGCCGATGCGGTTCTTCCGGGTCTTGGCCTCGTCCTTGTGGTACGAAAAGCCGCCGGTGCTCATCTTCATGTAGACGGTGCCCAGTCGGCCCGCCGGGAGCCGGTTGCCGTCGTCGTCGAAGACCGCCAGTTCGCTGATGGGCCAGGCCTTGCCGACGGTGCCGGGCTTCTTCAGCCAGTCCTCGGCGGTGGCGAAGGCGCCGCCGCCCTCGCTGGCCGCGTAGTACTCCTCCACACAGTGGCCCCACCAGTCGATCATGGCCCGCTTGACGTGGTCCGGGCAGGGGGCGGCGCCGTGGATGGCGTGCCGCATGGACGAGACGTCGTAGCGGGCCTTCACCTGGTCCGGGAGGGCCAGCAGACGGTGGAACTGGGTGGGGACCATGTGGGTGTGGGTGCACCGGTGGGTGTCGATGAGGCGGAGCATCTCCTCCGGGGTCCACTTGTCCATCAGGGCCAGGCGGTGGCCTATGTGCAGGGACGCGCCCGCGAACTGCAGGACGGCCGTGTGGTAGAGCGGAGAGCAGACCAGGTGGACGTTGTCGTCGAAGGGCTTGATGCCGAAGATCCCGAGGAAGCCGCCCAGGTACGCCTCCTCGGGCGACTTGCCCGGCAGCGGGCGGCGGATGCCGCGCGGGCGTCCCGTCGTACCGGAGGTGTAGTTCATGACCCAGCCGAGTTCCCGGCCGGAGGGCGCGGACTCCGGCTGTCCGTCGAGGAGTTGGGGGTACGGCCGGAAGCCGTCGGCTTCGCCGACCGCGTACCGGTGGGTGGCGGGCAGTCCAGCCTCGTCGGCGGCGGCGCGTGCGGCGGCGGCGAACCGCTCGTGGGCGATGAGCACCTTGGCGCCGGAGTCGGCGACGATCCAGGCGATCTCGGGGCCGACCAGGTGGTGGTTGACCGGGACCAGATAGAGGCCGGCCTGGGTGGCGGCCAGGTAGGCGGTGACGAACTCGACGCCGTTGGGCAGGACGACGGCGAAGGCGTCACCGCGCTCCAGACCGGCCGCGCGCAGCCCGTGGACGAGCCGGTTGGCGGCGCCGTGCAGTCGTCCGGCGGTCCACTCCTCGCCGTCGGGGGCGACGAGGACCGTGCGGTCGGGCCGCTGGGCGGCCTGGGCCCAGAATCCGGCGGGGGGCGTGCTGGTCACGTGCCGCTCCTTCCGGCGATGCGGTTGATGCGGTCCACGGCCTTCTCGAAGCCGCGGGTGAGGTCGTCGAAGACGGCCTGGACGCTGCGTTCGCTGCTCATCCGGCCGACGATCTGTCCGACCGGCGTGCCGAGCAGCGGCTCGACCTCGTACTTCTGGATCCGGGAGACCGCCTCGGCCACGAGCAGGCCCTGCAGCGGCATGGGCAGGGTGCCGGGTCCGGCCGGGTCCTCCCAGGCGTCGGTCCACTCGGTACGGAGCTGGCGCGCGGGTTTGCCCGTGAGGGCACGCGAGCGGACGGTGTCGCCGGACCCGGCGGCGAGCAGCTTGCGGGTCAGGGCGGGCGAGTGCAGGTCCGCTTCTGTGGTGGTCAGCCATATGGAGCCCAACCACACACCCTGCGCGCCGAGTGTGAGGGCGGCCGCCACCTGCTGTCCGCTTCCGATGCCGCCCGCGGCCAGGACGGGCAGCGGATCGACGGCCTCCACCACCTCCGGCGTGAGCACCATGGTGGCGATCTCGCCGGTGTGGCCGCCGGCTTCGTAGCCCTGGGCGACGACGATGTCGATGCCCGCCTCCTGATGTTTGCGGGCGTGCCGGGCGCTGCCCGCGAGCGCGGCGACCAGCACGTCCCGGTCGTGGGCGCGGGCGACGACGTCGGCGGGCGGGGAGCCGAGGGCGTTGGCGAGCAGCTTGATCGGGTGGTCGAAGGCGACGTCGAGCTGGGTGCGGGCGACCTGCTCCATCCAGCCGGTGATGCGCCACCCGGACGCCTCGCCCTCGGCCAGTTCGGGGACGCCGTACTTGGCGAGGGTGTCCCGCACGAACTGCCGGTGTCCCTCGGGGATCATCGCCTCGACGTCGGCTTCGGTCACGCCCTCGACCTTCTTGGCGGGCATGACGACATCGAGCCCGTAGGGCCGGCCGCCGGCGTGCGCGTCGAGCCAGTCGAGGTCGCGTTTGAGGTCGTCGGGGGCGGTGTAGCGGACCGCGCCGAGCACGCCGAAGCCGCCGGCCCGGCTGATGGCCGCGGCGACGGCGGGGAACGGCGTGAAGCCGAAGACGGCGTGCTCGACTCCCAGTTTCCTGCTCAGCTCCGTCTGCATGGGCGCAGGATGCCGCAGCGGGCCGGACGACGGAAGAGTTTTTCTGACGTACCGTCAGATTCTTTTGCCGAGCGCTGTCTTACGCAACGTCCTCCAGCACCGCCATCGCCGCGTTGTGTCCCGGTACCCCGCTCACCCCTCCCCCGCGCACCGCGCCCGCGCCGCACAGCAGGACGTTCGCGTGCCGGGTCTCCACGCCCCAACGGCCCGTGCCCTCCTGGGCGTACGGCCAGGACAGGGCGCGGTGGAAGATGTTGCCGCCGGGCAGCCTGAGGTCCCTCTCGAGGTCGAGCGGGGTCTTGGCCTCGATGCAGGGGCGGCCGTCGGCGTCGGTGGCCAGGCAGTCGGCGAGGGGTTCGGCGAGGTGGGCGTCGAGCTGGGCGAGGGTGGACTTCAGCAGTTCCTCGCGTACGGCGTCGTTGTCCCGGTCGAAGAGTCGGGCCGGGGTGTGCAGGCCGAACAGGGTGAGGGTCTGGTAGCCGCGCTCGGCGAGTTCGGGGCCGAGGATGGTGGGGTCGGTCAGGGAGTGGCAGTAGATCTCCGAGGGCGGCACGGCGGGGAGTTCACCGGCGGCGGCCTGGGCATGGGCGGTGGCGAGCTGCCGGTAGCCCTCGGCGACGTGGAAGGTGCCGGCGAAGGCCTCGCGCGGGTCGACGGCCGTGTCGCGCAGCCGGGGCAGCCGGGTGAGCAGCATGTTGACCTTGAGCTGGGCGCCCTCGGCGGGCTCGGGTGCCGGGTCCCCGGTCAGGACCGCCAGGTCCTGCGGGGAGGCGTTCACCAGGACGTGCCGGGCGGCGGCGACCCCCTCTCCGTCGGCGGTGCGGTAGGTGACCTCGGCGGTGTGTCCGTCGGTGACGATCCGGACCGCCTCGTGCCCGGTCGCGATCACCGCGCCCGCCGAGCGCGCCGCGGCGGCCAGGGCGTCGGTGAGGGCGCCCATGCCGCCGACGGGCACGTCCCAGGCGCCGGTGCCGCCGCCGATGACGTGGTAGAGGAAGCAGCGGTTCTGGGCCAGAGAGGGGTCGTGGGCGTCGGCGAAGGTGCCGATCAGGGCGTCGGTGAGGACCACGCCCCGCACCAGGTCGTCCTGGAAGTTCGCCTCGACGGCGACACCGACCGGCTCTTCGAACAGGGTCCGCCAGGCGGTCTCGTCGTCGATGCGGCGGCGCAGTGCCTCGCGGGTGGGCAGGGGCTCGGTGAGGGTCGGGAAGACGCGTTCGGCGACACGCGTGGTCATGCCGTAGAAGCGCTGCCAGGCCCGGTACTCGCCCTCGCCGCCGGTCAGCCGGGCGAAGGCCGCCCGGGTGCGCTGCTCGCCGCCGCCGACGAGAAGTCCCGTGGGCCGGCCGTCCCGCTCCGCCGGGGTGTACGAGGAGATGGTGCGGGCGCGCACCCGGAAGTCCAGCCCGAGATCGCGCACGATCTTCTGCGGCAGCAGGCTGACCAGGTAGGAGTAGCGCGACAGCCGGGCGTCCACGCCGGCGAAGGGGCGGGTGGAGATCGCGGCGCCGCCGGTGTGGTCCAGCCGTTCCAGCACCAGCACCGAACGGCCGGCCCGGGCCAGGTAGGCGGCGGCGACCAGGCCGTTGTGGCCGCCGCCGACGATGACGGCGTCGTAGGTGCGTGTGTGCTCGTTGGCAGGCATGGTTCTTCGTAACACGCGATGATCCATGGCGGCCAGAGGCGTGCCCCGACCGTGGGCCGGGCGGCTTCGGACGGGCCGTTCGATCAGGTGGCCGCAGCACGCGGTCTCCGTCAGATGCCGCCGGACGCGTGCCGTCGGCGGACCACCGCGAGCCTGCGGTACAACTCGCCGGCCTCGGTGCCCCGCCCGAGGCGCTCCAGACAGTGGGCCTCGTCGCCGCGCGCGGCGAGCGTGTCGGGGTGGTCCGGGCCGAGGACCTCCTCGCGGGTGGCGGCCACCCACCGGTACTCGGCGAGGGCCTCGGCCCAGCGGCCGAGCCAGCCGAGGGCGACCGCGATCTCGCGGCGGCTGACGAGCGTGTCGGGGTCGGCGGGGCCGAGGACCTGCTCGCGGAGCAGACAGACCTCCCGGGCCTCGGTCAGGGCGTCCTCCCAGCGCCCGAGGCGGCCGAGGTTGACCCCGAGGCCGTGCCGGGCGCGCAGGGTCTCGGGGTGCGTGGGGCCCTGGACGCGGGTGCGGTGCACGACGAGCTCGCGGTACAGGCGCAGCGCGTCCGCGCTGCGGCCGAGGCGGCCGAGGCTGAGGGCGGTCTCGTAGCGGGCGGCGAGGGTGTCGGGGTGGTCGGCGCCGAGGACCCGCGCCCTGGCGTCGGCGACCTCGCGGTAGATGCGCAGCGCCTCCTCCCAGCGGCCCGACTGGCCCTGGGCGTAGGCGACTTCGCAGCGCGAGACCAGGGTGTCGGGATGGTCGGCACCGAGCACCCGGGCCCGGGCGGCGGCCACCTCCAGGGCCGTACGGCAGGCGTCGTCCAGGCGGCCGAGCCGGCCGAGGGTGCAGGCGAGGTTGTGGCGGCAGCGCAGGGTGTCGGGGTGGTCGGGGCCCATGACGCGCAGCCGGGCGGCCAGCACCTCCGCGTACACCTGGTGGGCCTCGAAGTGGCGGCCCAGCCGGCCCAGCGCGTAGGCCGTCTCCTGGCGGGCGGCGAGGGTGTCGGGGTGGTCGGCGCCGAGAACGCGCGCTCCGGTCTCGGCGAGGTCCGTGTAGGCGGCCAGCGCCTCGGCGACCCGGCCGGCGCGGACGAGGGCGAAGGCCGCCTTGTGGCGGCCGGCGAGGGTCTCGGGGTGATCGGGGCCGGAGCGCTCGGCGGTGGGCGCAGTGCACGCTGCGGGAAACGCCCGTACGGGTTGTCGAGCGTCTGCTGGTCCGTTGTGGCTGGTCGCGCAGTTCCCCGCGCCCCTTCGGGGCGCGTCCCACCGGACGGCGTCCCATCGGACCGACAGTGCCGCCCCCGCGTCCGGGCTCAGCGCGCCCGGTCCGGCGCCGAGCGCCTTGTGGCCGGTGGTCATGCCACGGGTCCAGGACGGCAGTCGGGCCGCGCCTCTCGCCTCCGGTATCTCCACCACCGTGCCGGAGACCACCGCCCCGTGCCCGGCCCGTATCCGGCGGACCAACTCCCCGGCGTCGTACGGCCGTTCCTCGGGCCGTTTGGCCAGCAGGTCGAGGATGATGCGCTGGAGGTGGCCGGGCAGCTCCGGGCGCCGTTCGCGTGGGGGCCGGGGCGGGGTGTCGCGGTGGCCGATGAGGATCGCCCAGGCGTCCTCCAGGTCGAAGGGCGGCGCCCCGGTGGCGATCTCGTACAGCACGCAGCCCAGCGAGTACAGGTCGCTGCGCTGGTCCACCGGGTCGCCGCCGATCTGTTCCGGGGACATGTAGTGCGGGGTGCCCAGCGCGACCCCGGTGCCGGTCAGCCGGGCGGTGAAGCCGATGTCGTGGCCGAGGCGGGCGATGCCGAAGTCGCAGATCTTGACCGTGCCGTCGGCCAGCCGCACGATGTTGGCCGGTTTCAAGTCGCGGTGGACGACGCCCTGTTGATGGGTGTAGGCGAGGGCGGCGGCGACCTGCGCGGCGATGTCCGCCACGTCCCGCACCGGCAGCGGATGGCCCTTGTTGTCCTGCAGCAGTCGGCTCAGGTCGCGGCCTTCCAGGAACTCCATGACCAGGTACGGGACCCCGTCGGACTCGCCGAAGTCGTGCACGACGGTCACCCCGCGGTGCGAGAGCCCGGCGGCCACCCGGGCCTCGCGACGGAAGCGCTCGCGCAGGACACGGGCGAGGGACGGATCGTGGTCGGGGCCGAGTGGCTTGAGGCACTTCACCGCGACCTGCCGGCCCAGGGACTCGTCCCGGGCCCGCCACACCTCGCCCATCCCGCCCCGCCCGATCAGGTCGAGCAGCCGGTACCGGCCCTGAACCAGCCTGTTCTCCCCCATAGCGATCCGCCGCCCCCGTCGCCGTCCGCCCCGCCGCCGGGAGGCCGGCCCGGCACCGCACCACGTCGGCCCGATCCGCGCCACACCCCCCTGCTCGTCCAGTATGGCGGTCTATCGTCCGACTTTGTACGGTGCCGGACGCGCTTGGGGTCCGAGCCTCGCCATGGCCCGCAGGATGTGTTTGGGCGGCAACTGCCAGCGCACACGTGCGGGAACGCACCGCAGCAGCGCGCCCGTGGCCCGCAGCCGGCGGGTGACGACGGCAGGCGTGGGGGCCGGTCTGCCGTACAGCTCATGGGCGTACGGCGGCAGAGCGGCGTACGCCAGGTGCGCCACGCGCCGCCACAGCACCTCGCGCGCCGGGATGAGGAGGGGATGCGTCGGCGGACGGAGCAGGAAGTCGTCCACCTCGCGTGCCTCGGGTCCCGCCACCAGTTCCGGCCGTACCTTCCCGAAGTACGCGGCGAGTTCGGCCCGGCTCGCCGGTACGGTCTCCGGGTCGAGGCCCACCAGGCGGGCACTGACCCGGTGTTCGGCTATGTACCGGTCGGCCTGGGCGTCGGTGAGCGGGAAGCCGGAGCGGCGCAGGACGTGCAGATAGGAGTCGATCTCCGCGCAGTGCACCCAGAGCAGCAGCTCGGGTTCGCCGACGCCGTACCGCTCGCCGGTCTCCGGGTCGGTGGCCGTCAGCACGCTGTGGATCTTCCGCACCCGGGCGCCGGCCCGCTCGGCGGCCTCGGTCGTGCCGTACGTCGTCGTCCCGACGAAGTTCGCGGTGCGCATCAGCCGGCCCCAGGCGTCCCGCCGGAAGTCCGAGTTCTGCAGGACGCCACGAACGGCGCGCGGGTGCAGGGCCTGGAGGTAGAGCGCGCGGACGCCGGCGACCCACATCATCGGGTCGCCGTGCATCTGCCAGGTCACGGAGTTCGGCGTGAACAGCCCGGGGTCGCCCATGCCCGCAGGCTAGCGCCGCACCCTGGGCATCCCCAGGCCGATCCAGGAGATGATCTCGCGCTGGATCTCGTTGTTGCCGCCACCGAAGGTGAAGATGACCGCCGACCGGTAGCCGCGCTCCAGCTCGCCGTGCAGGACGGCGCCCGCCGAGCCCTCCTTCAGCGGTCCCGCGGCCGCGACGATCTCCATGAGCCAGGCGTAGGCGTCCCGGCGGGCCTCGGAGCCGTAGACCTTGACGGCGGAGGCGTCCTGCGGGGTGAGCGTGCCGTCCTGGACGGCGCCGACCATCTGCCAGTTGAGCAGCTTCATCGCGTCGAGCCGAGTGTGGGTACGGGCGAGCAGCCGGCGCACCCAGGGCAGGTCGGCCACCCGGCGGCCGTCGGCGAGCTTGGTCTCCATGGCCCAGCGCTGCACGTCGCACAGGGCGCGGATGGCCATGGTGCCGTGGGCGGCGAGGGTGACGCGTTCGTGGTTGAGCTGGTTGGTGATCAGCCGCCAGCCCTGGTTCTCCTCTCCGACGCGCCGGGAGACCGGGACGCGGATGTTCTCGTAGTAGCTCGCGGTGGTGTCGTGCGAGGCGAGCGTGTTGATGACCGTGCAGGAGTACCCGGGGTCGGAGGTCGGCACCAACAGCATGGTGATGCCCTGGTGCGGCGGGGCGGCGGGGTCGGTGCGCACGGCCAGCCACACCCAGTCCGCGGTGTCGCCGTTGGTGGTCCAGATCTTCTGCCCGTTGACGACGTACCCGTCCCCGTCGCGTACGGCCCTGGTCTTCAGGGAGGCGAGGTCGGTGCCGGCGTCGGGCTCGCTGTAGCCGATGGCGAAGTCGATCTCGCCGGAGAGGATGCGCGGCAGGAAGTACGCCTTCTGCTCCTCGGTGCCGTACCGCATGAGCGTCGGGCCGACCGTGTTCAGCGCCATCAGGGGCAGCGGTACGCCGGCCTGGGCGGCCTCGTCGAAGAAGATGAACTGCTCCATCGCCGTCATGCCGCGCCCGCCGTACTCCTCGGGCCAGCCGACGCCGAGCCAGCCGTCGGTGCCGAGCCGGCGGATGGTGTCGCGGTAGAACCGCTTCTGTGCGACCGGGTCGGCGTACCGGGCGTAGGCGTGGTCCGGGACCAGCTGTGCGAAGTAGGCGCGCAGTTCCGCGCGCAGTCGCTGCTGCTCGGGCGTGTGGTCGAGATGCACGGCGCCTCCAGGCTCCCCAAGGGCGGTCCTGACGGCGCACACCGTAGAACGTGTTTCAGAAATTAGGAATGGTGCGCCCCGGGCGAATTCCGGGCCCACGGCAGCCTCACATGAGGCTCTGCAGGAACTCCGAGCAGGCGTCGGCGCAGATCCGGCAGGAGGCCGCCGCCGACTCGGCGCCGGGCTGCTCGTCGAAGGCGCGGGCGCACTCCAGGCAGACCGAGCGGCACCACTCCAGCCGGACCCGGATCTCACCCTCGTCCTGCCGGCTCTCCTCGCACAGCACGTGGCACGTGGCGTCGCACACCTCGGCGCACATGATGCCGAGCCTGCGCACCCGCTCATGGCGTTCGGTGCCGTCCGGGTCGACCAGACTCGCGCGCACGGCGCAGACCCGGGCGCATTCCGTGCAGGCCTGGGCACAGGCGAAGCGGTCCTCCAGGAACTGGTAGAGCTGCTGCGAAGTCGGCGTTGTCACACGGTGCGGGTAGCCGGGGCGCGGGGCCGCAAACCACTCCACGGGGCCGGAGAACGCCCCGGACGCGCCTCGGGAGCCGTCGGCAGGAGCCGGGTTGCCGTCCGTCCGCCACCGGTCACACACAGTGTCCGGTTCGTCCGGTTCTGGGAGGGGTATTCCTGTCCTATGAATACCGCATCGATGCAGCTGGCCGCAGCGAGCGGCCTGATGAGCCTGTTCCTGTTCATCGTGGCCGTGGCCGTCCTGGCGCTGCTCGCCGGCGGCTTCTGGATGACCTCCCGCGTCAAGTACCGAGAGTCCCCCCGGCCACGGCCGGAGGAACAGCCCAAGCTGCCGCCGGAGGGGCCGGTGCGCGAGGTGCGGGAGAACAGGGACTACGAGGAGGTCCCCGAGATCCCCAAGGGCGGCCGTCCGCTCACCCCGTACGACCTGAGGAACCAGGACTCCAAGCCGAGCGCTTCGAAGGAGCGTCCGCGCTGGAGCCGGGGTTCCAGCGGCTCGTTCGGTGGCGGCGGACTCGGCGCCCACTGACCCACTCCAGCCGCCCCGGCCCGCGCTGTCCGTCGTACGCCCGCCTAGGAATCCTTCCGGGCGGCGTCCAGGCGGCCGACGCGGGCCACGTTCTGCCGGTCCTCGGGGTCCTGGCTGGGCTCGCCGGCGAACCAGGCGTCGAGGATCTCCTTCAGCAGGGGTTCGGAGGTCAGGCGCAGGCTCAGCGCGAGGACGTTGGCGTCGTTCCAGCGGCGCGCGCCGTCCGCCGTGACGGCGTCCGTGCACAGCGCCGCGCGCACGCCGGGCACCTTGTTGGCCGCGATGGACGCGCCCGTGCCGGTCCAGCAGCACACCACCGCCTGATCGGCGACTCCCTCGGCCACGTCCCGGGCGGCCGCCTCCGAGCAGGCCGCCCACTGCGCGTCGGCGCCGGGGCACAGGGCGCCGTGCGGATTCACGTCGTGGCCGCGCCGCCTCAGCTCGTCGAGGAGGAGGCGCGCCACGGGTTCGTCCATGTCGGAGGAGACGGAGATCCTCATGGCGGCGAGACTAGCGCCTGTGGCGAGGTGAGCGCCCCCAAGGGGCGCGGGAACCGCGCGACCAGCCACGACTCACCCGCACCCGCACCCGGCCAACGGCAGTGCGCCCCGAGCTGTGATCCGTCCGTCAGGGATGATCGGGCTGCTGTGCCGGAGGCACACCTCCGCCTTGGCCCCCGCCCTTCTTGCCCTTGTCCGAGCCGTGCGGGCGGCCGCCCGCGGCGCGCTCGGCTGCCTGCCGGGCCTTCATCTGGCCGCTGTCCTGCGGGGTGGCGCCCCCCTTGTCGCTGCGCCGCTGTTCGGGCTGCTGCGGATTGGACATGCGCCGGACTCCCTCCGGGTGGTGCCTGGTGCCCACGGGCTCCGGGTTCCCATGCGGGTCACCCCCGCCGCCCTCCGCGGGCGCGGCGGAGCCGGTCACCGTCCGGTGGAGGTGTTCGAGGGCGTCGAGGAGCACCGACCGGTGGTACCAGCTCAGCCAGGCCGCCGCGTCGGAGGCCAGCAGACCCAACGCCTCGGCCTGGGCGGCGGTCGGCCGGTGCCCGGCGTCGGGCCACTGCAGGGTGATCACGCCGGTGCAGGCGCCGGCCGAGGAGAGAACAGGGACGCTCTGCAGGGCGCCCACTCCCGCGCTCAGCAGGACCCCCCGGGCCTCCTCCGAGAGCAGCGCGTCGGCGGCCACGTCGGGCACGCTCACCCGGTGCCCGCGCAGCCGGGCGAGCGCGTCGGCCGTGCCCTCGTCCCGGCCGCGCACGAGCAGGTCGAGAAACGTGTCCGCGCAGCCGTAGTGGGTCTCCAGCATCAGCGCGTTCACGGCCGGGTCCACGAGCCGCACATAACCGGCCGGCGCCCGGCCGATGGCCAGCGCCTCGTGCAGCACGGCGTCGATCATCTGCCCCCGGTAGCGGGGGTCGCGGCCGTCGCGGGCCAGGATCCGCAGCTGCGGCACGGGCACGGGGCGGCGGCCCGGGAACCACACCCCGCCGTCCGGGGGCCGGGCCACGACCACGGCGGAGACGAGGACGCGCAACGGCACATTGAACCGCTGCGAGGCCTCGCGCAGCGCCCGGAAGGCGGTGCCGGAGTCGGTCAGGCCGTAGCGGACCATGAGCACGCCCTGCGCCATGCCGATGACCGGGGCGGTGCGCACGCGGGCGCGCAGCGCACGGACCTCCTTGCGCAGATCCTCGTAGCTGGGCCGCAGCGGATCCGCCATCTGGGACCGCCAGGCGGGCAGTTCCTCCACCCGGGAGACGGCCCGGGCCAGCTCCCGCATCGCCTCGTCGAGGGTGGCGTAGAGCCGGACCCCGTCCAGGCGGGCGAGATGCACCGCCTCGCGCACGCCGGGCCGGGCGCGGACGATGATCAGGTCCGGGCGGCCGCTGCGCGCCCGGGTCGCCTCGCTGAGCGTGTGCAGCACGGCGGCGCCACCGAGCTGCACATGGGCCATGTCCAGGACGGGCCGCAGTCCCGCGCGGTCGGCCTGTTCGAGGTGGCCCCGCAGCTCCGCCGACCAGGCCTGGGCGCCCGCGGGATCGAGGCTGCCGGACATGCGCAGCAGCAGCGCCGCCTCGGCGGGCAGTCCCTCGACCACGGACGACTCGATGACGAGCGGTGCCGGGGCGGCGGACGGGTCGGAAGAGGGATTCATGGCATCACCCGGACAAGACGGTGCGAGGAACGCGGGCGGCCTCTTCCCGACCACTGTGCACGGTAGGGGCCCGGCCCCCGGCCGCGCCGTCCACCGCGCCGGACGGGACGGGCCGCTCTGCTCACCAACCGCTGCCGCCGGGCCGTGGGCCGGCCCCTTTCCGGGCCTCCATCGAGTTCAGGTTCCGGGCCTCCATCGAGTTCAGGGCGGATGCCATGGTGGCGTGCACCCGGACGCCCGGCAGTCCCGCGGCGCGCAGCGCCTCCCGTACATGCGGCCGGGGCTGTACGACGGGCAGGGCGCGGCCGGAGAAGGCCAGGACCCCGGTGGCCCGGTCCACGGCCCGCACCGCGGCCGCGCAGGCGAGGTAGACCTCGGTCATGTCCAGCACCGGGTGCTCCCCGTCCCGGTCGGCCCGGGCGATGTGCTCGGCGAGCGTCTCGGAGAACTCCACGGCATTGGTGGCGTCGACGGTACCCCGCGCCTTCAGGACGCTGACGGCGCCGGTCCCGGGCCGGTCCTCACGCACGGTGTGCAGGAGCAGCGGGGCCGGGCCGCCGGGGCGGATCCGGGCACGGGACAGCTGACCTTTTTCCATGGGCATCGGGCTTCCTGGGTGAGCAGGGATCAGCCAGCCGCGTCTTGACCGGGAAGTTCACTGTGCCCGCGCCCCCCGCCTGACGCAACGATTCTCCCGGGCGTGTCGCACC
The DNA here is from genome assembly GCF_040298985.1 of Streptomyces sp. NPDC001093. Lineage (NCBI taxonomy): Bacteria > Bacillati > Actinomycetota > Actinomycetes > Kitasatosporales > Streptomycetaceae > Streptomyces > Streptomyces sp. NPDC001093. The sequence goes on from NZ_JBEPBF010000103.1 coordinate 26,489, forward strand.
AGGGGCGGTTCGGCCGACATACCGCCGGGCGGGTGAGGGCCGGCGGGCCCGCTCCAGCGCCGTCGGCACGAGGAGGTCGACATGCGGCGCACCGGCCGGCCGGCAAGGACTCCGCAGGCCCGCCCACCGACACCCGCCTGGCCACGGACGACCGGCGGCTGTGCGCCACGGCCGAACAGTTCCTGGCGCTGGTCTCCCCGGGCCGGCCGGTGCTGATGGACGCGGGGGCGCCGAACGAGGAGTTGCCGGACCACCGGTGGCGGAGGGCGCGCGCTGTCCGGAGCGGGCCGGATGGCAGCCGCCTGCCACGTGATGCGCCGGCCCCGCGCCGGTGGGCCGTGTAGCGCGGTGTGCGCGGGGCACTCGGCGCGGCGACGGCAGGCCGCTCATGGGCCGCCGCGATGTCTCGCAGGAGGTGACGACATGGGTCACGGCGGAAACGTCATCCAGGAGCTGACGACCGATCACCGTGAGGTCGAGGAGATCTTCGGCCGTATCGAGGCGCTGCCGCCCGGCTCCAAGGACCGCAAGAACCTCGCCGACCAGGCGACGATCGAGCTGGTACGGCACTCGGTCGCGGAGGAGTCCTATCTGTACCCGGCGGTGCGCAAGCACATCACGGGCGGGGACGCCCTGGCCGACAAGGAGATCGAGGATCACGCCAAGGCCGAACGGATCATGAAGGACCTGGAGAGCCTGCAGGCGGACGACGCCCGGTTCGACACGCTCATGGCCCAGCTGATGAGCGAGATCCGGTCCCATGTGATGGACGAGGAGCAGAACCTCTTCCCGAAGATGGAGGCCGCCTGCCCGGCGGACGCGCTGATGGACCTCGGCGACAAGGTGCGCCGCGCGAAGAAGATGGCTCCGACCCGTCCGCACCCCTCGGCACCGGACACTCCCCCGGCCAACAAGCTGCTGGCCCCGGGCGCGGGCCTGGTCGACAGGATGCGCGACGCGCTGTCGGGGCGGGGCAAGCGGAGCTGAAGGACGAGCTGAGGGGTGGGGTGGAGTGGGGGTGGGGTGAAGTGGGGGGCCGGGTCGCGGCCGGGGTGGGGCCGGGATGCGGGAAGGGAGTCGGTGGTCGAGCCCCGCGGGCAGGGGTCGACCGAGCCGAGGACCGCGACGGGTCTTGGCCCATGGCATGGCGCCCATGGCATGGCCGGGCAGACCCCGGCGTCTGTCTGTCGTGACGGTGGGCGGACGCCGGGGCCTGTCCGGCAAGGGCGGTCGTGCGTCCGTGGGATAGCGGGTGCGGCATTGCCCGCGAGGAGCGGCCGGGGAGCCGCCACCGGCTCCGAGCGGCGCGGCTGAATGACACTGCCGCGGGCCGCAGGCCGAGAACGCATGCAGGCGGAAAAGGCACGGCAGGCGGAGAAGGCACCGGACCCGGCCTCGGTCCGCGGCCCCGATCAGCGATCAGCGCCGCAGCCGTATCGGCCTCACGAGCCCCTTCATCACAGGCTTCACAGGGTCCACCGGCGACTCCGATCACCCGTCTCCGGCATCCGTGGGCCGACGAGGTCGCCGGTTGCCGCCACGGAGAGTCACAGCCATGGCCGCACGCTTTTTCCGGAGCGGGATCGGGCGCGGCTGCGGACCGCTCGGCCCAGGAGGCGGAACGCCTGGAAGAGGGTCAGGGGCCAGAGCAGCGCGGAGCACCACATCAGTGCGGGGTCCGAGGTGCGGACGCCCATGACGGCCGCGAACGCCGAGGCGATGCCCAGCAGCAGCACCGCCACCGGCAGCCACACGCCTCGCTGCGGGTCGCCCATGCGGCGCGCAAACCTGCGGTCCTGCTTGAGGCAGGCCTCGATCTGCAGCAGCGCGACACGTTCGCGTGGCGACAGCCGTACGTAGTCGTGCATCTCCCATGTTTCCCAGTCGTCCACGGCAACGGCACCTCCTCCGCCGATCGGCGGTTTCCGTCCCCGGACGCCCGAGTTCCCCAGGACGGCCCGGCCGATGCGGAGCCGCGACATCGCGGTCCGTGACCACGAACATCCCACGCGACCTCGGCTGGTCCAAGGTCGATACCGCCTGGAGCCGCTTGCTCCACCCAGCTCCGGCAAGGCGCACTCGGCGGTGTCCGGCGGGTCGTGCGAGCGGGGCGTGTTCCCCTGTCACGCCGGCCCGCCGGAACGGCGCGGCCTGAGCGGAGTCGTCAACTTGCCCAGGCGGGCCTGCCGATGTGCGCGAAGCTGAGTGCAGTCCGCGGCGGCACCCGTGGCCGAGTCCTCGAAGGCGATGGAGCGTTGGGGAGTTGTCCTGAGTGTTCCGCCGCCCCGGGGTGGGCTGCGGCGCCTCGGGAAAGCTCTTCGCGGACTCTTTCGAGGAGTGATTCGGCCTCACTGTCCGAGCGCGAGCCGGATACCGAAAGTGGCGATGACCATGCCCGTGACGCGGTCGAGAAAGCGGCGGGCCGAAGGCCGATTCAGGCGGTCCCGGAGCACGCGCGCGAAGGCGATCAGCGCCCAAGCCCAGGCGACGGCCAGGAGGATGTGCACGCAGGCCAGGAGCACGCCCGCACCGAGGTGCGAGGCACCGGCAGGGATGAAGTGCGGGAGGACCGCAACGTAGAAGGCGCCCATCTTCGGATTGAGGGGACCACGCCTCTGCCAACCCGGCGCTGAACTCTCCACTGCCCGCCCCGAGGTGCGTTCCGGTGTCCGCCGGCACGCACCTCGGCCATGTGCTGTGGTGAGAAGACCTGGTCCGCGCTGGCCGCTGCGGTCTCGGCCACCGGATACAGGGGCTCCCGCGGAGCCGGATCGCCGGGCGCGTCCGGCTCCGGGGTCCAGGGCTGCACAGGGCCGACGGCGGCTGCCCGATGGTCCGACAGCACAGCCCCTGCCCCGACCGGCCCCTGCGTGCCCGCTTCAACTCGCGCATCCGCTGAGGCCCGACCACTCCCCCGGCCGTGTTCTCCCGCCCCATTGTGTTGAGCCTTGTGCGGCTCTACTGTTCGACTTTGCCTGAGTCTGTTTGATGCTGATTGCTCAGTCGGTGGGGAGGCCGCAGTGCGGAGTGATCGGATCGGTTCAGAGGTTGCGAGACCCGGTCGCCGTCGGGGGTGGAGAGCGGTCCTCGCGACGGCCGCGACCATCGCCCTGGCGGCCGGCATGCCCGCGCCCGCCGCGGCGCGGGAGAGCGGCGGGCGGGCACCCGCCGCCGCGCCTGCCGCAAGTCCGCGGGCACACACGGTGAGTTTCGACGGCTACTCGTTCCTCGTCGACGGCAGGCGCACCTACCTGTGGTCCGGCGAGTTCCACTACTTCCGGCTCCCGAGTCCGGACCTGTGGCGCGACATCTTCCAGAAGATGAAGGCCGCCGGGTTCAACGCCACCTCGTTGTACTTCGACTGGGGATACCACTCGCCGAAGCCGGGGGTGTACGACTTCAGCGGGGTGCGTGACGTCGACAAGCTGCTCGACATGGCCCAGGAGGCCGGGCTCTACGTGATCGCGCGCCCGGCGCCGTACATCAACGCGGAGGTCGACAGCGGTGGCCTGCCCGGCTGGATGACCACCAAGGCCGGCCACAACCGCAGTGACGACCCGCAGTTCCTGAAGTACGCGGACGAGTGGCTCACCCGGATCGACCGGATCATCGCCCGCCACCAGCTGACCAACGGCACCGGGTCGGTCATCGCCTACCAGGTCGAGAACGAGTACTACAACGGCTCCACCGCCGGCCGTTCCTACATGAAGCACCTGGAGGACAAGGCCCGCGCCGACGGCATCACGGTACCGCTGACCGGCAACAACAACGGCACCTTCAACTCCGGTACGGGCGCCCTGGACGTCGACGGACCGGACTCCTACCCGCAGGGCTTCAACTGCTCGAACCCCTCGAAGTGGAACGGCGTACCCGACATCGGCTACGACCACCCGGCCGGCAGGCCGCTGTACTCGCCGGAGTTCCAGGGCGGCGCCTTCGACCCCTGGGGCGGGCCGGGCTACGACAAGTGCGCCCAGCTGATCAACGACCGGTTCGCCAACGTGTTCTACAAGCAGAACATAGCCGTCGGTGCCACCGCGCAGAGCTTCTACATGACCTACGGCGGCACCAACTGGGGCTGGCTGGGCATGCCGGAGAACTACACGTCGTACGACTACGGGGCCGCCATCCGCGAGAACCGCCGGCTCGATCCGAAGTACTACGAGGACAAACTGATCGGGTACTTCACGCAGTCGGTCGCCCCGCTGACCAAGACCGAGGCGATCAGGGCCACGCCGCCGGACGACCCGGCGGTCGTCGACACCGCCCGGATGAACCCCGACACCAAGACGCAGTTCCACGTCCTGCGGCACGGGAACTCCACGTCCACGGCGGTCGACAGGACGCACATCTCGCTGGACTTCAACGCCCAGCCGTCCGCGGACACCACCTACACCTGGGACGACCCCGACTCCGCGCTGCAGTACACCGGTTCGTGGTCGCACGTGGCCGACCAGAGCTACACCGGCGGCGACTACAAGCACACCGAGTCGTTCTCCGCCAAGGCCGGTGACTCGGTCACCGTCCCCTTCGACGGCACCGCGATCCGCTGGATCGGCTCGAAGACGAACAACCACGGCTACGCCGACGTCTACCTCGACGGCACCAAGGTGGCGACGGTCGACGACTCCGGCGGCGAGAACCAGGCGGTGGTCTTCCAGAAGACCGGCCTGATACCCGGAGCACACACGCTGAAGATCGTCGTCGACGGGAACCACAGCTCGGGGTCCACGGACAACTACGTGGCCATCGACGCCATCGACGTGCCGACGGCCGCTGCCTCGCAGCCGACCTACCCGGTCGTGCCGCAGCAGCCGGGCACCGCGATCACGCTCGACGGACGCGACTCGCACGTGATCGTGGCGAACTACCGGCTCGGGGACGCGCGGTTGCAGTACTCGACCTCGGAGATCATGACCAACGCGACCATCGGCAACCGGGATGTCGCCGTGCTCTACGGCGACCCGGAAAGCGACGGCGAGACCGTCCTTCGCTACTCCTCCAAGCCCACCGTGACCGCCCGCGGTGGCGCGGTCACGACCACCTGGGACGCGACCACCGGTGACCTGCGGCTCAACTACACGCACAAGGGTCTGATCCGCATCAGCATCAGCGGCGGCGGATCCCGCCCGGTGCTGCTGCTCGTCGGCGACAAGGCCACGGCGGAGACCTTCTGGCGCCAGGACACGGCCAGTGGCCCGGTGCTCGTGCGCGGCACCCACCTGCTGCGGACGGCGACCAGCCTGGACGGCGGCCACACCGTGGCCCTGACCGGCGACAACGCCGATGACGAGAACATCGAGGTGTTCACCTCCGCCGACCACGTCACCTGGAACGGCGGGACCTTGGACACCCAGGCCACCGACACGGGAAGCCTCACCGGGAAGATACCGGTGGCCGCCCCGATACACCTGCCGGCGCTGACGAACTGGAAGCATGCCGAGGAGTCCCCCGAAGCGGCCCCGGGTTTCGACGACTCCAGCTGGCAGGTGGCGGACAGGACGACCACCAACAGCGTCTCCGGCGTCAACTCGCTGCCGGTGCTCTACGCGGACGACTACGGCTTCCACACCGGCACCACGTGGTACCGCGGCCGCTTCCGCGCCACCGGCAAGGAGACCGGCATCCACCTGGTCTCGGACTCCGGCGGCAAGGCGCAGGCGTTCTCCGCCTGGCTCAACGGCACCTTCCTGGGCAGCTCCACCACAGGCAGCGCCGACCTCACCTTCCCGGCCGGTTCGGTGAAGCCCACGGGTGACAACGTCGTCTCCGTGCTCACCGTGAACATGGGCCACGAGGAGGACTACGACTCGACCAACGGCAACAAGACCGCGCGCGGCCTGACCAGCGCCTCCCTCGTCGGGGCGCCGCTGACCTCCGTCACCTGGCGGCTGCAGGGCGTACGGGGCGGTGAGGACCTGCAGGACCCGGTGCGCGGCCCGCTCTCGACGGGCGGCCTGTACGGCGAGCGCGCCGGCTGGTCCCTGCCGGGCTACCCTGACGGCGACTGGAACCAGGTGTCCCTGCCGACGGCCGACACCCGTCCCGGGGTCTCCTGGTACCGCACCGACGTCAACCTGGACCTGCCGCACGGCCAGGACACCTCGCTCGGGCTGACGTTCACCGACGACCCGTCACGCAGGTACCGTGCCACGATCTTCGTGAACGGCTGGCAGGTCGGCAACTACGTCAACTACCTCGGCCCGCAGAGCACGTTCCCGGTGCCCGACGGGATCCTGAATCCGAACGGCCGGAACACCATCGCCATCGCCGTGTGGAACCTGGACGGCGGCACCGGCGGGCTCGGCAAGGTCTCGCTCACGAACTACGGCAGCTATGCCTCGTCCCTGCGCGTCGCGCAGAACGACAGCCCCCGCTACGACCACCGGAAGTACGCGATGCCGAAGCGTCCGGGGGCGGATGTCGCCCTGGACGTGCCGGACACCGCGCAGCCGGGACAGGTCTTCGCGGCCGAGGCGACGGTGCGGGTGCCGAAGGACGGAGTGCCCGCCTCGCGGCTGACGGCCTCACTCTCCGCGCCCGACGGCTGGAGCGTGAGTGCCACCGGCCCCACGTCGGTCCAGCGCGTGCGACCCGGCGGATCGGCCACCTTCGCCTGGAAGGTCCAGCCACCGAGCGGGACGCTGCCCTCCGCCTCGGCACTCACCGCCACGGTGCACTACGTGCAGAACGGACGGCAGGCCGCCGGCGGTGACGGGCGCATCGTCGGCGGGATCCCGCCGGCTCCGCCGGCCGGGAAGAGCGCGGTGAGCGACCTGCCGTTCCTGTCCTCCACCAACGGGTGGGGGCCGGTGGAGCGCGACAGCAGCGTCGGCGAGCAGGCGGCCGGGGACGGCCGTCCGATCAGCATCGCCGGCGTCGGTTACACCAAGGGGCTGGGCACCAACTCGGTCAGCGACGTCGAGCTCTACCTGGCCGGACGGTGCTCGCGGTTGACGGCGGACGTCGGAGTCGACGACGAGACAGGTGGTGCGGGAACGGTGACGTTCTCCGTGATCGCCGACGGCAGGGCCCTGGTGACCACGCCGACGATCCGGGGCAAACAGGCCGCGGTGCCGATCGACGTCGACGTCAGCGGCGCCCAGGTGGTCGACCTCAGGGTCGGTGACGCCGGCGACGGCAACGGCAACGACCACGGCGACTGGGCGATGCCGACGCTGACGTGCGGCTAGGGTCTGGGGCTCCTGGACCTTCGCTGCCGCAAGGCCGATACCTCCAGCAGCCGGGACGGGCGGCCGCCTCCACCAGGCGGCCGTCACCCGTGCGGTCCCTGTGTCCGCAGCCCCGCTGACGGTCCATCTGCGCAGCACGGGCAGCCGGCGACGGTGACCGGCTGGAGTTGGAGGTCTGGCGTGACGGAGTTCGCGCCCACCGCTACGACTCCTGGCCGGTCCGGGACTATAAGGCCGCCGACGACACACCCGTGGGCGCGGACCCCGCTGCGTTCCTGGCATTCTCCGCCGGGCCCGTGGACGGCCACCGCCTGTCCTCCGCGCTCGCGGACTACTGTCACATGAGCCGTGCGCCGCGGGCGCTCGCGGAGGTGCTGGACAACACCGCACTCGTCGTCCTGGGCACCGCCGAACGCCGCGCGCTAGGGCTGCTCCCTCTGCGCAATCGCACGCCTCGGCTCCGCCGCACGTGACCTTCGCTGCCGCAAGGTCGATACTGCCGACAGCAGGGCTTCCACCACAACGCCACCGATCACCGACAATGACTGACGCTCTGTCACGAAAGTCAGCATCGAGTCAGCGTCAGTACCAGCAAAAATACTGACCAGAGGCCCATCTGCCGGCCTCACCAGGAGGTACCCGTGAAGATGCTGTTCAACGTGCCCGAGACCGTCGTGGCGGACGCGCTGCGCGGGATGGCGGCCGCGTATCCCGATCTGACCGTGGACGTGGAGAACCGGGTGATCGTCCGCCGGGACGCACCGGTGGCCGGGCAGGTCGCGCTGGTGTCCGGTGGCGGGTCGGGGCACGAGCCGCTGCACGGCGGGTTCGTCGGCCCGGGCATGCTCTCCGCCGCCTGTCCCGGAGAGGTGTTCACCTCCCCGGTGCCGGACCAGATGGTGCGTGCCGCGGCGGCCGTGGACAGCGGCGCCGGCGTGCTGTTCGTGGTGAAGAACTACACCGGCGACGTGCTCAACTTCGACATGGCGGCCGAACTGGCCGAGGACGAGGGCATCCAGGTCGCCAAGGTGCTCGTCAATGACGATGTGGCGGTCACGGACAGTCTGTACACGGCCGGGCGGCGCGGCACCGGTGCGACGCTGTTCGTGGAGAAGATCGCGGGCGCCGCCGCGGCCGAGGGCCAGCCGCTGGAGCGGGTCGAGTCCATCGGGCGTCAGGTGAACGAGAACGCGCGGAGTTTCGGTGTCGCGCTCAGCGCCTGTACGACCCCGGCGAAGGGCAGCCCCACCTTCGATCTGCCCGACGGCGAGCTGGAGTTGGGCATCGGCATCCACGGCGAGCCGGGCCGGGAGCGGCGGCCGATGATGACGTCCGGGGAGATCGCCGACTTCGCGGTGAACGTGATCCTGGAGGACTTGCCGCCACGCAGCCCCGTACTGGTGCTGGTCAACGGCATGGGCGCCACCCCGCTGCTGGAGCTGTACGGCTTCAACGCCGAGGTGCAGCGGGTGCTGCGCGAGCGCGGCGTCGCCGTGGCCCGCACGCTCGTCGGCAACTACGTCACCTCCCTGGACATGGCGGGCGCTTCGGTGACGCTCTGCCAGGTCGACGAGGAGCTGCTGCGGCTGTGGGAGGCGCCGGTGAAGACCCCGGCGCTGCGGTGGGGGATGTGATACGGCGGACGAGGCGCCCATCACCCGCAGCACGCCGGTCACCACCCCTACCACGCAAGGAGATCCAGTGCTCGACGCCGACTTCTTCCGCCGTTGGATGGCGGCGACCGCCGTGTCCGTCGACCGTGAGGCGGAGCGGCTCACCGCCCTCGACTCGGCCATCGGGGACGCCGACCACGGCAGCAATCTGCAGCGCGGCTTCACCGCCGTACGGGCCGCTGTGGAGAAGGAGGCGCCGGACACCCCGGGTGCGGTCCTGGTCCTCGCCGGGCGGCAGCTCATCTCCACGGTCGGCGGCGCGTCCGGGCCGCTGTACGGCACGCTGCTGCGCCGGACCGGCAAGGCTCTCGGCGACGCCGCCGAGGTCAGCGAGGAGCAGCTGGCCGAGGCGCTGCGCGCGGGGGTGGACGGGGTGATGGCGCTGGGTGGGGCGGCACCCGGCGACAAGACCATGATCGACGCCCTGGTGCCGGCCGTGGACGCGCTCGGTGGCGGCTTCGCCGCCGCGCGGGCCGCCGCCGAGGAGGGCGCGGTGGCCACCACCCCGCTGCAGGCCCGCAAGGGCCGGGCGAGCTATCTCGGCGAGCGCAGCATCGGCCACCAGGACCCGGGGGCGACCTCGTCGGCGCTGCTCATCGCCGGACTGGAAGAGGCGGCGGAGGGCGGACGGTGAGCGACGAGAAGGTGGTGGGGATCGTGCTGGTGTCGCACAGCGCGGAAGTGGCCGCCTCGGTCGCCGAGTTGGCGAAGGGCCTGGCGGGCGGGGCTCCGGCGGTGCCCGTGGCCCCGGCGGGCGGTATCGAGGGCGGCGGGCTGGGCACCAGCGCCGAGCTGATCCGCGCCGCGGCGGCCTCGGTGGACCGGGGCGCCGGGGTGGCGGTGCTCACCGATCTCGGCAGTGCCGTGCTGACCGTGAAGGCCCTGATCGCCGAGGGTGACGAACTGCCGGACGGCACCCGCCTGGTGGACGCGCCGTTCGTCGAGGGCGCGGTGGCGGCGGTGGTCACCGCCGCCACGGGGGCCGGCCTGGACGCGGTGGAGGCCGCGGCGGCGGAGGCGTACGGCTACCGCAAGGTGTGACACGACCACGGGGCCGGCCGGTCACCTGTTCGCCAGGAACAGCCTGGCCAGCCGCGCTCCCGCGGCCACGGCCGCCGGGTGGTCCTCGATGCGGTTCACGCGGGAGTTCCTGAAGACGATGTAGGTGACCCCGGACGGCACCCCGCCGCCGTCCGGGTCGGCCCGGATGCCCAGGCCCCGGGCCGTGGCGTAGGAGGCCTCGCCGATGACGTCGCGCGGGCCGATGTCGCCCACCACGGCGTACTGCACCCGGCCCCGGTAGACGACGGCGGCGACCGAGCCGCCGCGTACACCGTGCTTGCGGGGGTTCCAGATGCGGCTGGGGGCCGGGACCACGATGTAGGGCAGTTTCTCCGCGTTCAGATGGCGGCCGTCGGACTGATCGTAGGCGGTCATGGTGTCGAACTGCGGGTCGGTGCGGCGGTTGCAGCGGGCGGTGGGCTGTCCGTCGCAGTCGATGTCCATGTCGGCCTTCCAGAAGACGGCGTCTCGGGTGCCGCAGACGGGCACGGTCGGGTGCCGGCCGGCGTCGGTGCGGTACCGGCCGCGGGAGATCCGGTGGCATGCGCCCAGCCGGGCCAGCAGCTCGGTGGCGGCCACCGCGCCCTCGCTGCTGCGGGCCACGGGCCGTTCCCGGGCCGGGCCGGGGCCGGCCGGGGCGGGCAGCACGGCCGGGACGTGCAGCGCGGCC